>JAFGQF010000226.1 GCA_016935775.1 Caldifarciminota bacterium | reverse complement strand
GAGGTTTCGACCGAGCCTTTGATGGCCGCGGCAGCGGGTTCGTTCCTGAACGAGGCAATCACCCGGGCCGGGGGCCGGAACGTCTTCGGCCGGGTGGTGCGCGACTTTGTGCTGGTGGACGCCGAGGCGGTGCTGGTCGCGGACCCGGACGTCATCGTGCTGCTGCACACGGCCGCGGGCCGCGACGAGGTGATGCGGCGGCTCGGCTGGTCGGGCGTCAGCGCGGTGCGCACCGGCCGGGTGTTTGACGACATTGACGAGAACCTGCTGGTGCGGCCCGGGCCGCGGCTGGTCGAGGGCATCACCAGGCTGAGACAGAAGCTCGCATCCACGAACGACTGATGAGGCGGCGCCCGGCGCTGGCCTGGATTGTGCTCGGCGCGGTGCTGCTGGTCGCCTGCGCGGCGGCGCTGGCGACCGGTCCGGGCGGCCCGGCGTGGCGCGCGGGCGCGCCCGTGCTCGGGCTGCGGCTGACCCGGCTGTTGCTGGGCATCGTGGCGGGCGGGGTGCTCGGGCTGGTGGGCGCGAGTCTGCAAGGGCTTCTGCGCAACCCGCTGGTGGACCCTTACACGCTGGGCGTGTCGAGCGGCGCGGCGTTCGGCACGACGGTGGTGCTGGCCGCCGGGCTGGGGACGAGCCTCTTGATGCCGGTGGCCGGGTTCGCGGGCGCGCTCGGGACGATGCTGCTGGTCTGGCTGCTGGCGCGGGTAAGGGGACGGGTGACGGTGACCGGGCTGGTGCTGGCCGGCATCATCACCAGCTTCCTGTTTTCGGCCCTGGTGATGCTGCTGGTGGTGGCGAGCCGGCGGCCGCTGGCCCAGGCGGTCTACCTGTTGATGGGAAGGCTGAACGTGGCGTTCACCCGCGACTCGCTGGCCCTGTTCGCGGGGTCGGGCGTGCTGTTGGTCGCGGGCGCGGCGGTGCTGCTGGCCTCTGCCCGCGAGCTGGACATAATGTCCACCAGCGAGGAGACCGCGCGCAGCCTCGGGGTCGAGACCGGCCGGGTGACGCGGACGGTCTTCGTGGCGAGCTCGCTGCTGGTCGGGCTCGTGGTGAGCTTCACCGGGGCGATCAGCTTCGTCGGGCTGGTGGTGCCGCACCTGTGCCGGATGCTGCTCGGGCCGGGCCTGAGGCGCAACCTGCCGGCGTCGTTCGTGCTCGGCGCGGGCCTGCTGGTGCTGGCCGACGTGCTGTCACGGGCGCTGGTCCCGGGCGGGCTGCCGCTGTCGATCGTCACCGCGCTGGTCGGCGTGCCGTTCTTCATCTGGCTCTTGAGGAACCGGCTGTGAACGCCATCGAGCTGCGTGACGTGGGGTTCGGGTACGGGACGGAGTTGCTGTTCGACCGGTTCGCGCTGGCGGTCGCGCCGGGCGAGTTTCTCGGCGTCATCGGGCCCAACGGTTCGGGCAAGTCAACGCTGCTGCGGTTGATGGCCGGGCTGCTCAGGCCCGCGTCCGGCTCGGTGCTGGTCCAGGGGCAGGACCTCGTCGCGCTGGCCCGGCGCGCGGTGGCCCGCGAGCTGGCGGTTGTGCCGCAGGAGAGCCATTTCGCTTTCGACTTCCGCGTCGAGGACGTGGTGATGATGGGGCGCAACCCGTTTCTCGGCCGCTGGGACCGGCCGTCGGCAGCGGACCGCGCGGCGGTGCGGCGGGCGATGGCGCGGGTGGACGTCGGGAACCTGGCCGGCAAGTCGGTCAACGAGGTGTCGGGCGGGGAGAAGCAGCGGGTGGTGCTGGCGCGCGCCCTGGCCCAGGAACCGGGCATCCTGCTGCTCGACGAGCCGACCGCGCAGCTCGACATCGGGCACCAGCATTCGTTTCTCCGGGTGCTGGGCGAGCTGAACCGCGAGGGCCGGACCATCGTCTTCTCGACCCACGACCTGAACCTGGCAGCGGCGAACTGCTCGCGGCTGGTCCTGCTTGACCACGGGAAGGTCGCGGCCGACGGGCCGGCCGAGTTGGTGCTCGAAGCCGGGCTGGTGGGCAGGGTCTATGGTGTCGAGCCGGTGATTACCCGGCACCCGGCGACCGGCCGGCCCCAGGTGCTGCTGCCCGCAGACGAGCGGCCGGAACCGGCGAACTAGCGGGCCGAGTCGCCGGCCGCGCCCGCCTCGAACACCCGGCGGGCGTAGTCGCGGCTGAACTCCGGGTCGGCCAGCAGGCTGTCCACCACCCGCAGGCTGTCCACTTCGCGTTCGAGCATCTTCAACTCGGCGTCGGAGCGGCGGATTTCGCGCTGCCGGCGAAAGATGCTGACCAGGCCGTAAGGGCCGCGCAGGAACAGGAACGCCACCAGGCCGAACACCGCGATGCCGATGAGCAGCCACGGTACGCGGCGCTCGCGGCGGTCGGTTCTCTTCAACGCTCGAGCGCGGCGGCGCCCCAGTAGGGCACTCCGTCGGTCTCCTCGACGCGCAGCAGGCGGTTGTACTTGGCAACCCGCTCGCCGCGGCAGGGCGCGCCGGTCTTGATGAAACGGGCCGAGGTGGCCACCGCCAGGTCGGCGATGAAGTGGTCGTCGGTTTCGCCCGAGCGGTGGGAGATGACGGTCCGGTAGCCGCGGTCGACCGCCAGCTTGACGCAGTCCAGCGTCTCCGAGACCGTGCCGATCTGGTTGGGCTTGATCAGCACCGCGTTGGCGACCTTGCGGCCGATGCCGCGCTCGAGCCGCTCGACGCTGGTGACGAAGATGTCGTCGCCGACGAGCTGGATGCGTTCGCCGAGCCGGCGGGTCATCAGTTCCCAGCCTTCCCAGTCGCTCTCGGCGAGGCCGTCCTCGATCGAGACGATCGGGTATTGCTCGAGCCAGCCCTCGTAGAGGTCGACCAGCTCGGCCGGCGTCATTCTCTGTTCGGCCGGGTTGCGGAAGACGTAGCTCCCGTCCTCGAAGAACTCGCTGGCCGCCGGGTCGAGGGCCAGGAAGATGTCCCGGCCCGGCACGTAGCCGGCGGCCCGGATCGCCTCGACGATCAGTTGGAGCGGTTCCTCGTTGCCGGCGAAGTCCGGGGCGAAGCCGCCTTCGTCGCCGACGCTGGTGGGCCGACCCTGCTCGCGGAGCATCCCCTTGAGCGTGTGGTAGACCTCGCTGGCGGCGCGCAGCGCCTCGATGAACCGGTCGAAGCCGGCCGGCACGATCATGTACTCCTGGACGTCGAGGTTGTTCGACGCGTGGACGCCGCCGTTGATGACGTTGAGCATCGGCACGGGAGTGAAGCGGGTGCCGACCCCGCCCAGCAGCCGGTAGATCGGGATACCGGCACCCACCGCCGCGGCCCGGCAGACCGCCAGCGAAACCCCGAGCAGGGCGTTGGCGCCCAGCCGGGACTTGTTGGCGGTGCCGTCGAGGTCAAGCAGCGCGCGGTCGACGTGGAACTGGTCGGTCGCGTCCATCCCGACGACCCGGCCGCGGATGACGGTGTTGACATTCTCGACCGCCTGCCGCACGCCCTTGCCGTGGAAGCGCTCGGGGTTGCCGTCGCGCAGTTCGAGCGCCTCGTGGGTGCCGGTCGAGGCGCCCGATGGGACCGAGGCGCGGCCCATTATCGTGTCGTCGAGGACGCAGTCCACCTCGATGGTCGGGTTGCCGCGCGAGTCGAGGATCTGGCGCGCGCGCAGGTCGGTGATTTTCTTCACGGGCTACTCCGTGACCAGCGCGTCGTACTCGGCGCGGCGCTCGGCGTAGAGCGGGAAGGAATCGGCCAGCTCCTTGACCTCGGCCTTGATGGCCGCCAGTTTCG
>JAFGQF010000225.1 GCA_016935775.1 Caldifarciminota bacterium | reverse complement strand
CGACGCCGTTCGTCGCGGTAACGTAAGTGACAGTCTGCTATGAGGTTATAGTAACGCGCAGCGCGCGGGGAGACTGATGAAAGGACTCGTCCTCAGCGGCGGCAAGGGCACGCGGCTCCGGCCGCTCACCTTCACCACCGCCAAGCAGCTCATCCCGGTCGCCAACCGGCCGATATTGTCATACGTCTTCGACCACCTGCGCGACGGCGGAGTTCGCGAGGTCGCGGTGATCATCTCGCCCGAGACCGGTGAAGAGGTGAAAGCGTTCCTGGGCGATGGCTCGGCCTGGCAAATGAAGGTGGACTACATCGTCCAGGACAGGCCCGGCGGCCTGGCGCACGCGGTCAAGCTGGCGCGCCCCTGGCTCGGCGACAGCCCGTTCGTGATGTACCTCGGCGACAACCTGCTCCAGGAAGGCATCGAGGAAGCGTCGGCCGAGTTCAGCGCCGAGAAAGCCGACGCGGTCATAATGCTCAAGCGGGTGGCCAACCCTTCGTCATTCGGGGTCGCGGTGCTCGACGAGGCGGGCAACGCGGTCCGGCTGGTCGAGAAGCCGAAAGACCCGCCGTCCGACCTCGCACTCATCGGCGTCTACCTGTTCTCGCCCCGCATCCACGAAGCCATCGAGGGAATCCGTCCCTCGGCCCGGGGCGAACTCGAGATCACTGACGCCATCCAGCGACTGCTCGACACCGGCGGCCGGGTGCGCACCCGGGTGGTCGAAGGCTGGTGGCTCGACACCGGCAAGAAGGACGACCTGCTCAACGCCAATTACACCGTGCTCGACGCCTGGACCCGGCGCGAGCTGGCGGGCGAAGTGACCGGGTCGGACATCGACGGCCGGGTGTCGGTCGGCGCCGGCGCGCGGGTCATCCGCTCGACGGTCCGCGGCCCGGCGGTCATCGGCCGCGACACGGTGATTGAGAACTCGTTCATCGGCCCCTACACCTCGGTCGGCGACAACTGCCGGGTAACGAACTCCGCGGTCGAGCACTCGGTCATCCTCGAGCGCAGCACCATCCGCGACGTCGAACGCATCGAGGACAGCCTCGTCGGCCGCGACGTCACCATCTGCAGCCAGACCGGCAAGCACAAGGCCATCCGGGTTCTCCTGAGCGATTCGAGCGAGGTCGAGCTGTGACGGAGATGTTCCGGGAAACGGCCATCAGGGGCGCCTGGCTGGCCGAACCGAAGCGCTACGACGACGAGCGCGGCTGGCTGGTCGAGACCTGGCGCGAGGACTGGCTCGACACGCCGGGGCTCCGGCCCGCCGCCCCGGCGATGTCCTACGTTTCAATCACCCGGCCCGGCGTCGCCCGCGGCCCGCACGAGCACCGCGACCAGACCGACTACTTCGCCTTCCTCGGGCCCTCGACCTTCAAGGTCTTTCTCTGGGACAACCGGCCCGGCTCGCCGACCGTGGGCGCGCGCCTCACCTTCCTGCTCGGCGCGGAGAACCCCGGCCTCCTGCTCGTGCCGCCGGGCGTGGTCCACGCCTACAAGAACATCGGCACCGAGGACGGCCTGGTGCTCAACTACCCCAACCGGCTCTTCGCCGGCCGCGACAAGCGCGAACCGGTGGACGAAATCCGGCACGAGGACGACCCGGACAGCCGCTTCCGACTGGACTAGGACGATGCGAGTACTCGTCACCGGCGGTTGCGGCTTCATCGGCTCGAACTTCGTCCGCCACGTGTTTGTCAGCCACCCGGACTGGCAAATCGCCAACCTCGACGCGCTCACCTATGCCGGCAACCGCGCCAACCTCGCCGACCTGGAAACCGACCCCCGCTACCGGTTCGTCCACGGCCGCATCGAGGACCGGGCAACGGTCGAGGACGCCATCGCCGGCTGCGACGCGGTCGTCAACTTCGCGGCCGAGAGCCACGTCGACCGCTCGATCCACGACGCCACCCCGTTCATCCGCACCAACGTCGTCGGCACCCAGGTCCTGCTCGACGCCGCGGTCGAGCGCAAGCTGGCCCGTTTCATCCAGCTCTCCACCGACGAAGTCTACGGCACGCTCGGCACGGAAGGGCTGTTCACGGAAAAGACCCCGCTCGAACCCCGCTCGCCCTACGCCGCGTCCAAGGCGGCCGCGGACATGCTCGCCCGGGCCTGCTGGGAGACCCACCGGCTGCCGGTCTGCGTGGTCCGCCCGTCCAACAACTACGGCCCCTGGCAGTACCCCGAAAAGCTCATCCCGCTGATGCTCACCAACCTCTTCGAGGGCGGCAAGGTGCCGGTCTACGGCAAGGGCGACAACGTCCGCGACTGGCTCTACGTCGAGGACAACTGCCGGGCCATCTGCGCGGTGCTCGAGCGCGGCCGGCCGGGCGAAGCCTACAACATCGGCGGCAACTGCGAGAAGCGCAACATCGAGGTGGTCCGGGCGGTCCTCGGGCTGCTCGGGCTGGGCGAGGACCGCATCGAGCACGTTCCCGACCGGCCCGGCCACGACTTCCGCTACGCGCTCGACAACCGCAAGATCGAGTCCGAGCTGGGCTGGCGCCCGGCCACCGGCTTCGAGGACGGCATCAAGGCCACCCTCGACTGGTACCGCGGCCACGAAGACTGGTGGCGGGAATTGCGCGCTCGGCTCGAACGCGAGCGCCGCGGTTTCTGGACCGCCCGGTAGCCCGGTCCCGACAACCTCGCCGTCGGCGACCGGCGGCACGGTGGCCTTGCGGGTCACCCGGGGGGTGACCCCCCTTCACAGACGCGGGCAGAGTTCGAAACCGACGGCCCCGGCCGGCGGAACGGTGACCCGCCGTCCCAGGTCGCTGCTCAACGGCCACTTGAGACTCTCCCCGAGCCGGCAGGGCAGCGACGAATCGAACCGGCATCCGACGGCGGCAACCGGGCCGCGCGTCAGGACCGGAACCGGCCGCCCGGCGACCACGGGCCCGACCGATTGACTGGCCCGGCTGACCGACTATGATGGCCCGATGGAAGCGGGCGCGTTCGCCGACTTCTCAAGCCGGACGCTGGACCTCGGAACCGAGGCGGTGGACCGGCTCGAGGTCGAGCGTCTGCGCCGCATTCTCGGTGCCAAGGAACCCGGCTCGTCCCTGCTCGGGTTCAGCGACGACGAACTGCTCCTGCGCCTCGGCGCCCTGGCGCCGGCCGACGGCAACCGGCTGACCGTCGCCGGCCTCCTGCTCGTCGGAACCGAGGCCGCCCTGCGCCGCGAGCTTCCCGGCCACGAGGCGGTCTACCTGCAGATGAAATCCGACACCGAGTACGACCGGAGGGTGGACTCGCGCCGGCCGCTCCTCGCCCTGCTCGAGCAGTTCAGCTCCGCGCTCGAGGCCCACAACCGCATCTTCACCTTGAAGATGGGCCTGTTCCACTTCGAGATTCCCGACTTCCCCGAAGAGGTCTGCCGCGAGGCGCTCGTCAACGCCTTCACCCACCGCGACTACTCGCTGCCCGCGCCGGTCTACCTGCGCCACTTCCCGGACCGGGTCGAAATCGCCAGCCCGGGCGGCTTCTTCGGCGGCGTCAACCCCGACAACGTCCTCGGCCACGAGCCGATAACCCGCAACCGCCTGCTGGCCGAAATCCTCCAGCGCGTCCGGCTGGTCGAGCGGGCCGGGATGGGCGTCAAGCGGATGTTCCACGTGATGCTGTCGTACGGCAAGGAGCCGCCCGGCTACGAGGCCGGGGCCGACTACGTGCGCGTCATCCTCAGGAGCGGCCGCACCGAGGCCGGGCCGGGCGTGGACGACAGCTTTGCCCGGTTCGTCGCCGGCGAGCAGAAGGAAGGCCGGGAGCTCACCCTCCACGACCTGCTGGTGCTCAGCTGGCTCAAGCGCAACCGGGAAATCGACCTCGGCGAGGCGGTGCGCATCCTCCAGCGCGGCGAGTACGAAGCGCGTGAGGTCATCAACTCGATGTCGGTCCGGGGCCTACTGGAGCCGTTCGGCCAGAAGAAAGGCCGGGTCTACCGGCTCAGCAAGAAAGTCTACTCGAGGCTGCGCAAGAGCGTCAGCTACCGGGTCTTCCAGCGGGCCGAGGCGAAGTTCGCCGAGGCGACCATCCTCGAATACCTGGACGAGATGCCCGAGGACAAGCGCTTTGTCACCAACGAAATCGTCCGCACCCTGCTCCGGCTCAGCCCGCACCAGTCCGGCTACCTGCTCGCCAGGCTGGTCAGGCGCGGCGAGCTCGTCCTGCGCGGCCGCGGACGCTCGGCCCGGTACTATCGCGCCGCCAGCCTGCCGGCGTCCTGACCGCCCGGGCAGGGACCAGGGCTATCTCAACTGTATCAGGTAGACGCCTGCGACCGTGTCCGGATCGGTGGCCAGCAGGGTGAAGCGATAGCTGCCCGACCGGAAATCGGCCGCCGAATCCATCTGCCGCATCACCGGGTCGTGCCAGGCCGGGTCGCCGAACCACCAGAACGCCAGGACGGGCAGGAAATCCGCCAGCCGGACGCCTTCGCGCCTCATCGACTGACGAAACTCGGAGTACATCAACACGCCCTCCGCCGCGTCGCCGGCCAGCACGCGGATTCCCGGGGTGACGAACTCGTCGGGCAGCAGTGCCGTCCGCGCCGGCTCGCCGACGCTCTCCACCGCCAGCCGGACCAGCGAGTCAACCGCCGCGCCGGCGGGCGAGCTGACCCGGAAAGCCGCCATCGTCCCGGCTGAATCCCGGGCGAGCAGTTCGAACCGCCACGGCCCGACGACCGTGTCGGCGTGCCCGTCCATCGCCCGCAGGTAGTCGGGCATCGGCTCCGGCACGCCTGCTCGCCACAGTGCCAGCGCCGGCAGGCGTTCGTATAACTTGCGCGCCCCGCGCCGGCCGATCGCGCCAAGCAGCATCCGGTAGCTGACGACCGCCGGCGCGAGCTCGGATCCGACCTCGACCGCCGAATCGGAGAGCACCGGGGTCGGCCAGAGAACCGTCCGGAACCCTGCCGAACGGGCGGCCCCGGCCCGGGCAACCCGGGCAATCACCCGGTCATCCGTCACCGGCACCGGCAGCGCCACGAAATGGCCGAACACCAGCGCGCCGTCGTAGCGCACGTCCAGCCGCGATGCCAGCTCCAGGTCCAGCCTCTCCCCGCGCCGTCCCGAAACAACGGTCGCGCGCGTGCCGCCCGGCACGCCGAACGCATCGGTGAACCGCGACAGGTCAGCGTTCAGGCTGTCGGCTGAGAACGCCCAGCGCTGCCGAGGACTCACCACCGTGGCCGGCCCGGCGCGGCAAACCAGGTGCGAGCTGTCCGCCGGCAGGTCGAAACTGCCGGGCAGGTAGCGCTGCAGCAGCAACTGCGTCCGGCCGTCGGCCAGCACCGGCGCGCCCGTCTGCTCCCGGGCATGCGCGGCCGCCCGGACAACCCCGGCCCGCGAGTACTGCCGCAGTCGCGTGACAATGCCGCCGGGCCCCAGGTTGCCCAGCGCCAGCAACAGGCCGGCCACGGCCAGCGCCGGCCGGTATTGCCGCCCGCCGGCCGCCGCCGCCAGCACCCCGATGCCGGCCGCGGCAAAGATAACCAGCCAGGCCATCGTCGAGCCGGCGCCGAACGCCGAAAGCCGGAACATCGCCGCCAGCCACGCCACCACGAACGGCGCCGCCAGCGCCAGCGCCCGCGCGAGCCGGTCCCGGTCGGAACGCGCGCCGCGCAACCATCTCGCCACCAGGATGCCCGCGCCGGCCAGGAAGGCGACCAGCACCGGCCAGCCGGCAACCGCGCACCCGAATGCGCTCGCGAACCAGCCGACCGTGCGCCGGGCGATGAACTCCAGCACCCCGTCCTGCCCGAGCACGAACCGGGCGCCGAAGGCCGGCTCGTCGAGCAACCCGAGAACCGGGTAGACTCCCGGTCGCAGGTAGAGCACCAGGGCCAGGACGAGCGCCGCCGCCTGGCCGGCAACCCAGGCGCGCATCAGCCGGGCGCTGCCGGGCCGCGCCAGCAGCATCCCGGCATAGACGCCGAAGCCGACCGCGAACCACGTCCCGGACACGTGCGCGGCCACCGCCGGGCAGAGCGCGAGACCGGACAACAGCAGCGCCGTCGGCGAGTTCTCGCGGCGACCCCGCTCAAGCAGGTGGAGGGCGATGGCGGCGAACAGCGGCACGAACGCGAAACCCTGGGCCGCGGCCGACTGGATTGCCGCGGCGGGCGCGAGCGCCATCACCAGCAGGCCGGCGAGCGCTGCCCGCCGGCCGAACGCCGACAACAACCAGCGGTGCGCGAACCACAGCGCCGCGGTGCCGGCAATCACCGCCGGCAGCCGCAACAGCAGGTCGGGAAGGCGCGGCCCGCCGGCCAGCCGGACCAACCAGAGATACACCGGCTGCTGGCCCGCGGCCGGGCCGGCGAACAGGTCGGCGGCGGCCGGCTGGCTCATCGAAAGAAGGTTCAGCGCCTCGCCGGGTGCGAGGTGGGTCGCGGCCGCGACGATGGCCCGCAGCACCAGCCCCAGCCCGATGAGCACGAGAACGGTCGCCCGGTAGTAACGCCCGGGCCAGCCGTCAGCCGGCGGGCTGATGGACGAGGGAGTAGCGGCGGGTACCGTCGGCATTGAAGTGCTACTGCGGCCGGTCGCGGCAGATTATGGAACCGGTCGGTCGGGAGTCAAGCGCGCCGGCGGTTGACAGCAACCGCCCGTATCCTAATATCGCTCTTGTCGTGAAGAACAGCTGACCAGCCATGGCGAGTATCTCGGTTGTCGTTCCCGTCTACAATGAAGACTCCTGTCTTCGGGAACTCCACGCCCGGCTGACCGACACGCTCGCGGCCCTAACCGACCGGCACGAAATCGTCTTCGTCGACGACGGCAGTCGCGACAACTCCTGGACCGTGATTGCCGGCCTCGCCGCGCAGGACAACCGGGTCAGGGGACTGCGGCTGAGCCGCAACTTCGGCCAGCACCACGGCATCACCGCCGGCCTCGACCACTGCGACGGCGACTGGGTGGTGATAATGGACGCCGACCTGCAGGACCGGCCCGAGGAGATACCCCGGCTGCTGGCCCGCGCGCGGGAAGGCTACGACGTAGTGCTGGCTCAGCGCGGCCGGCGCCGGCACCCGTTGCCGTCGCGCCTGACCTCGTGGGTGTTCGCCCGCGTCTTCAGCTACTTCACCGGGATGGTCCGGGACGAACAGGTCGGCACTTTCCGGGTGATGTCGCGGCGGGTCGTCGAGAATCTGCGCCGGATGCGCGAGCAACTCCGCTTCCTCGGCGGGATGACCGACTGGCTGGGATTCCCGACCGCCAAGCTGCCGGTCCGGCACGACCAGCGGGCCGCCGGCCGCACGTCCTACTCGCTGCGCCGGCGCTGGCTGCTGGCAAAGTCGGCGATCGTCGCCTACTCCGACAAGCCGCTGGCCCTGACCGTCCGGCTCGGCTTTTTCATCGCCGGGCTGGCGTTCCTCTACGGCGGCTTCGTCGTCGTCCGGGCCCTGGTCCACCGGGTCGCGGTCCCGGGCTGGAGCAGCCTGATCGTCTCGCTCTACTTCATCGGCGGGATCATCATCGCGACGCTCGGCATCGTCGGCATCTACCTCGAACGCACCTTCTCGGAAACCAAGCGCCGTCCGCTCTACGTCTTGAAGGAGATGGTCAACACCGCTGGCAGCGCCGGCCGCGACGAACAACAATGAAAGTCGAGTTCTACCGCCATTCGCTCGGCGACGCCGAGAAGCGCTCTGTCGCCGAGACACTGGACAGCGTCTTCCTGACCACCGGGCCGCGCGCGGCCGAATTCGAACGGCGGTTTGCCGACTACCTCGGCGTCCGGCACGTCATCGGGCTGTCGTCCTGCACCGACGCGCTGTTCCTGACGCTCAAGACCTGGGGCATCGGCCCCGACGACCGGGTCATCGTCCCGGCGATGACTTTTGTCGCCAGCCCCAATGTCGTGCTCCACGCCGGCGGTGAGCCGGTCTTCTGCGACGTGGACCGCGCCACCGCGCTGATTGACTTGGAGATGGTCGAGGGCATCCTCCGGCGCGACCGCCGTGTCCGGGCGGTGATGCCGGTTCACCTCTACGGCCAGATGACGGACACCCGCGCCCTGCGCGCGCTGGCTGATCGCTACGGCGTCCGCGTGCTCGAGGACTCGGCCCACTGCGTCGAGGGAATCCGCGACGGCGCCCGTCCCGGCCAGGTCGGCGACGCCGCCGCCTTCAGCTTCTACGCCACCAAGAACCTCACCTGCGGCGAAGGCGGCGCGGTGGCGACCAACGACGACCAGCTGGCCGAACGGCTGGCGGTGCTCCGGCTGCACGGCATGTCCAAGTCGGCGCTCTCCCGCCACGAACACTACCGGCACTGGGATATGGCTGAACCCGGCTACAAGGCCAACCTGTCCGACATCCAGGCCGCCCTGCTGCTGCCCCAGCTGGACCGGCTCGAAGCGCTCTGGGAACGGCGCGCGGCGATCGCCCGGCGCTACGAGGAGGCGTTCGCCGCAGCCGGGATTGATTTCCCGGTCGCGCTGCCCGGGGT
>JAFGQF010000224.1 GCA_016935775.1 Caldifarciminota bacterium | reverse complement strand
TCGGTCTACGACGCGGCCGGCGGACTGGTCGGATCGGTGAGCGCGCCGGGCAACTCGCTCATCCTGCCCGTGTCCGGCCTCGCGCCCGGGGTCTACCTCGCCCGCTGCGGCCCGGCCACGGCCCGCTTCACCGTCACCCGCTGACCGCCGAACTTGCACCCCGCCGGCAACCGGCTATCATCCCCTGAGAAGAAAGGAGTCAAGATGAACCTGAAGAAGACCGTCATCCTGCTTGCCGCCGTGCTGCTGCTCGCCGGGCCGGCCTGCGAGAATATCGTCCGCGACTTCGACGCCACCCTCAACGGCTCGAGCGTCGTGCCGCCGGTAACAACCACCGCCACCGGTAACGCGGTCGTCACCATTGACGCCTCCAGCACCGAGCTCGGCTACAAGGTAACCGTCAACAACCTCTCCAACATAACCGGGGCCAACATCCACCTTGCGCCCGCGTACGAAACCGGCGACGCCGTCCTCATCCTTTACACCGGGGTGGGCGATTCGGTGCCGTTCACCGGCACCCTCACCGAGGGCACGCTCCGGATCGCCGACTTCAAGGGCCCGCTCGCCGGCGAGCCGATGAGCCGGATGCTCAACGTGCTGCGCGCCGGTTCGACCTATGTCCAGGTGACCACCGACTCGTTCCCCGGAGGAGAAATCCGCGGCCAGCTGCGCTAGTCCGGGCCGCCGGGGTCCAGTTCAAGAGCCGCCCGCAAACCGGGACGGGAAGGAAGTAACCGGCAGATGAGAGGCCTCGCGCTGTTGCTGCTCGCGGTTGCCCTCGCGCCGGCGTCGGCCCCGGCGGTGAACCCGCTCGACCCCGCAGCCGCCGCGTTTCTCGACACGCCGCTCGACTCGCTCGAGCGACTGGCGGTTGAAGCCTACCAGGCCGGTGACCACGCCGAGGCGGCGCGGCGCTACCTCGCGGCCCTCGAGCGCGACATCACCAACGCGACGGCGGTCTACAACCTCGCCTGCTGCTACGGCCTGCTGGGCGAACCGGAACTCGCCGCCCGCAACCTCACCCGGGCCTTCCGGGCCGGGTTCCGGGACATCGAACACGCCCGCCGCGACCCGGACTTCGACCTCGTGCGCGCGTCCTTGCCGTTCGGCGCGGTCATCGACAGCCTGGCCCGGGTCGAGGCCACCGGCCGGCCGGGCAGCGTGCTCCCGGTCCGCAGTTCGACCTACCTGCCCTGCACCGTCATCCTGCCGCCGGGCTACGACTCCACCCGCGCGTGGCCGCTGGTGGTCGGCCTGCACGGCCGCGGGGCCGAACCGACGAGCTTCGCCCGGCTGTTCCAGCGGGCCGGTCTCGCGCCCGGGTTCATCTACGCCTGCCCGCGCGCGCCCTACCTGCTGGCCGCGGGCCGCGAACCGGGCTGGCAGTGGCGCGACCGGTTCGAGGACGACTCGGCCGGGTCGGCGTCGACCTGGCCCTCCTCAGCCGACTACGTCGTCGACGTAGTCCTGAACCTCAGGCAACGCTACCCGGTCAGCGAGGTCCACCTGCTCGGGTTCTCGCAGGGCTGCGGCCTTGCCTGGCGCACCGGGCTCACCTACCCGGCGACCTTCGCGGGCATCGTCGCTCTCGGCGGCTGGCTCGACGACGACATCAACGACGAGCGACTCCGGGCCGCTGCCGGCCTGCGCTTCTTCATCGGCCACGCAGAAGACGACCCGGTGGTCGGGTTCGACAACGCGACCGCCGCCCGCGACCGGCTCGCCGCGCTCGGCATTCCGGTAACATTCCACCGGTTCCTCGGCGGCCACCGCATCCCGCCCGACCTCGCCCGCGCCTGTGCGGACTGGATTCTCGGCCCGTGAGAAGAGCGCTGGCACTGCTCCTGCTGCCCGCCGCCCTGCTCGCCTGGTGGGACTTCTGGCCCTACACCGAGCACCAGGACCTCACCGACAAGGCGGTCGACATCGCCGCCGAACGCTGGTCCGAGCTGGCCGACGAAGTCCGCGCCTACCGCGGCGAACTCAAACAGGGCAGCCACGACGAGGACTTCGGTGAAGACACGCTCTACGGCAGCTCGGCCGACTACTCAGCCTATCATCCCGCACTGCCCGGCGCCTGGTGGCCCACCGCGCAACTGCCGCTGAACGCGCTCCAGTGGGTCCGCGCCTGGCAGAACCCCTTCTCCTGGGACGAAGCGGTCCGGCTCTATCCCACCAACCGCGCCGCCGCCTGGCTGGCGCTCGGCCACGTGCTGCACAACCTCCAGGACCTGTTCGTCCCGGCCCACGCCTTCATCGCGCCCCACGGACCGGGCACGTCCGGCCTGGTCGAGAACCACTCCTGGCCGCTCTACTTCGACAATTTCGAGCAATGGTGCGAAGTCACCGCGAACGAGCTCGACCGGGCCGACCCGGCGCGCGTCCCGGTCGGCTTCGCGGCGGTCGAATCGCTGCTCGCCGCCGCCGCGCTCTTTGCCGCCACCGACCAGGACAGCCTCGGCTACCGGCCGTCCGACTGGTTCGCCCCGCCCGACGCGCCCGGCGGGTGGGGCCGCTACCGGCCCTACCCCTACCAGGGCTATCCCTGCGGCCGGGACCAGGTGGACAACGACCTCGCCAACGCCTGGTCGCTGTTCATCGTTCCCCGGTGTGTCGAGTACTCGGCCGCGCTCATCCGGCTGTTCTACGACCAGCACCACGTGGCGGTCCGGGAAGAATCCCACCCGCCGCTGCGGGCCGAAACCCGGCCGTCCGTCGGTCGTGGCCGCGTCCGTTTCTCATTCGAGCTCGCTGCCCGCTCCCGGGTGCAAGCCACGGTCTTCGACGCCACCGGCCGCGCGGTGCGGGTGCTCAACGACGGCCCGGCCGGCCCGGGCACGGTGACGCTCGAGTGGGACGGCACCGACGACTCGGGTCGGCATCTCGGTCCCGGCGCCTACTGCTGCCACACCCGGGCCGCGGGCAGGTCAGGGCGGTTCCGGGCAATCCTCACTCGTTGAGTTCGCGCTTTACAGCCGCACCGCTGCCGGCTATGCTTGGGCCGATGCCGCCCGCACGATTCCGCCCGGAGAACCGATGAACTTCTGCCCGGCCTGCGGCGCTCCCAACGACGACAACGCCAAGTTCTGCGTGGAGTGCAAGACGCGCCTCCTGGGCGCGTCCCGCGTCGCACCGGTCGGTGCCGGGGGGCCGGCCATCCGGCCGCCGGCCCCGGGCACGACCGCGATAGAAGCCCCGGGCAAGGGACTGGCCATCGCCAGCGCGCTCACCGGCCTGGTCGGGCTCGGCCCGCTCGCAATCGCGCTCGGCTGGCTGGCCATCCGGCGCCGGTCGCCCGGCCGGGAGTTCGCGATTGCCGGGCTGGCGCTCGGCTCGCTCGGGACAATCATCCTCATCGTACTGGCACTCTCCTCGCTCGGCCGGGGCGACCCGCTCGCTCGGATGACGGTCACGCCCGACAACCTCGGGGACTTCGCCCGGGCGGTAACCGCCCGCTGTGAACGGATAGAGGAGGACGCCGACGCGCTGCGCCGCCGGCTCGGGCCGGGCGGCGAAGCCGAGGTGACGACCTGCTACGCGATGATCAACAGCATCCGCGAAGACCTGTTCGAGATGGTCGAACTCGACGACCCGGACGACCTTGCCGAAATGAAAGAACAGGTGATGGACAAGCTCCACCGGGCGCGGGCCAGCATCGCCGGCCGCTAGCCGGTATCCCTCAGCCGCCGGGCAACTCCGGCCGCCCGAACGTCGTCACAAACGGTGA
This sequence comes from Caldifarciminota bacterium, assembly GCA_016935775.1. Taxonomy (GTDB): domain Bacteria; phylum Hydrothermota; class Tepidihabitantia; order Tepidihabitantales; family Tepidihabitantaceae; genus DSBX01. Next base: position 2,856 of record JAFGQF010000224.1, on the reverse strand, counting down.
ATTGCGGAACGATACCTCACGGGCGGCGGCCACCGGGGCTCTCACGTGGCGATGAATTCAATTCCGGAACCGGCCGCCGCCCTTTACTTACCGACAACCACGGATTGTCCAACGAACCGGGAGACGTGCCGGCCACGGCCAGCGACACGGCCGACATCCTGGTAGTCGGCGCCGGCACGGCCGGCTGCGCCGCGGCGGCCAACCTGCCGCCGGGCGCTCGCGCCCTGCTGATTGACCGGTCCGACCCGGCCGCCGGCCGCTGCTGCGGCGGGCTCGTCGCACGGGACGCGTGCCGCGCGCTCGACCGGCTCGGGCTGGTCCCGCCGCCCGGGGTCCGCGTGGACCCCGAGCCGCGCGATGTTCACGCCCTCGACCTCGAGTCCGGCCGCGAGCAGGTCTACCGGCGCGACTACTGGAACGTCGACCGGGCCCGGTTCGATGGCTGGCTGCTCGGCCGCGCCCGCGAGCGAGTCGAATTCCGCGCCCGCACCCGGCTGGTCGCGGCCACCCGGGTGCCCGGCGGATTCGACTGCACCCTGCGCGGCGATGGTCGCGAGTTCCACGTCCGGGCGGGAACAATCATCGGCGCCGACGGTGCCCGGTCCCGGGTTCGAAGCCTGCTGTTCGGCGACCGGCCCCGGCCGCGCACCATCGCCGCGCTCCAGGCCTGGCTGCCGCCGTGTCCCCTTCTCGACCGCCACGAGGTGGTATTCTCGCCCCGGTTCGGCGACTTCTATGCCTGGGCTATCCCGAAGCCCGGCGGCGTGCTGGTCGGCAGCGCCTTCGCCGACCCGCGCGCCACAGCCGACCGGTTTGCCGCTGCCGTGCGCCACTTCGCCGACCTGCTCGGACTCCCGGCGGTCACCCTTGGCCGCTGCGCCCGACCGCTATCCCGGCCTGCCCGCGCTGCCGAGCTGCTGCCCGGCGGCCGCGGCGCCCTGCTCGTCGGCGAGGCGGCCGGCCTGGTAAGCCCGTCGAGCGGCGAGGGCATCTCCTTCGCGCTGGAAAGCGGTGCGGCCGCGGCCCGGGCGCTCGGCGCGCCGTCGCCCGACGCCCACTACCGCCGCAGCTTCGCCGCGCTGGCCCGCGCGGTCCGGCGCAAGCTCCCGAAGGCGCGCATCATCTTCACCCCCGGGCTGCGGCGACTGGCGCTCCGGCTGCCCTGGTATCCCTGACCGCGGCGTTGACACCCGGGCGAGACGTCCGATAATTACCTCGTTCCCTTACCGGAGGAATAAATGAAGTACTTCGTGTTCGCCTGCCTGCTGTTGCTGCTCATCTCCCCGGCCTGCCGCAAGGCCGAGACCGGGCTCAGGCTGTCGCCGCCGGACTGGCAGCCCGAGACGCTGCGCTACGTCGTCCTCTCCGAGGGCGAGCCGGTCGGCTCGGCAATCCAGTACATCAGCCCGACCACCACCGAGTCGGGCGCGATGCTCGAGTTCACCCAGGTCACCGCGACCGGCACCGGCGACGAGCAGGCGCGCGACTCGTCCTGGCTGCTCTTCCGCGCCGACAACCTGCGGCCGGTCCATTCCTTCCGTACCGTCACCAGCGGCGACAACGCTCTCTGGTCCGAAGTCAGCTACTCAAACGACCAGGCCGCAATCCAGGCGATGACACCGATGGGTGCCCGGGCCATCGACCTCGACATCACCCCCACCGACTTCGACAACGACCAGCTCACCACCCTGCTGCGCGCGCTCGAAGTCGGCCCGCAGGACAGCATCAAGCTCGGCGTCGTCGTCGGCCTCGTCGGCTCGGACATCGACGTCACGGTCAACCGGGTCGGCCTGGAGACCGTCACCGTGCCGGCCGGCAGTTTCGAGACGCGCCGGCTCCAGCTCGACATCGCCGGCCAGGTCGTTGACCTCTGGTACGAGACCGGCGGCCGCAGGCGACTGGTCCGCTACGAAGCTCCGGGCGGCGTGATGGTGATGGAGCTTGCGCCCGCGCCGGCCCCGGAAGAAGCCCCGGCACCGCCGCCGGGCGACAAGCCGCCGCGCACCGGCCGCTAGTGCCGAACGTTTGACCCCGGCGGCACGAGGCGTAGAATCCCGGCCGGAGTTCACTGTGAAAAGCCATGCCGCCGACGGAGAGCCGCCTTCCCGCTAGTGTGCGGACAATGAAGAAGTTCCTGCTCGCGCCGGCCACCGAGGAAACCACCCCGGCCGGCCACCGCTTCACCATCATCCGCCACTTCTGCAAGGGCTGCGGCATCTGCGTCGCCTTCTGCCCGACCGGCGCGCTCGGGCTCGACGACCGCTTCAAGGTCGTGCTGCTCCACCCCGAGAAGTGCATCGGCTGCCGGATGTGCCAGCTCCGCTGCCCGGACCTCGCCATCCACGTCGAGCCGGCGCCGAAGAAGCGGAAGGATTCCTGAGTGCCGGTCGAACTGCTGTCCGGCAACGAGACCTGCGCAATCGGCGCGCTCCGCGCCGGGGTCCGGTTCTTCGCCGGCTACCCGATAACCCCCTCGACCGAGATCGCCGAGTACCTCGCCCGCGAGCTGCCCCGGCTCGGCGGGACCTTCATCCAGATGGAGGACGAGATCGGCTCGATCTGCTGCATGAACGGCGCGACCGCGGCCGGACTCAAGGCGATGACCGCCACCTCGGGCCCCGGTTTCTCGCTGATGCAGGAAGGACTCGGCTACTCGACAATGGCCGAACTGCCGTGCCTCGTGGTGAACGTGATGCGCGGCGGCCCGGCCACCGGCACCCCCACGCGCTCGGCCCAGGCCGACGTGATGCAGGTCCGGCACGGCACCCACGGCGACCACCCGGTCGTCTGCCTCTGCCCGTGGGACGTCCGCGAGAGCTTCGACCTGACCGTCGAGGCGGTCAACATCTCGGAAAG
>JAFGQF010000223.1 GCA_016935775.1 Caldifarciminota bacterium | reverse complement strand
GACTTCGTCACTCGAAAGACCTCCGGGCCCGCCTTGCGGCGGGCCCGGGGAAGGAGGCAGAGATGCCGTGTCTGTCCGTGTTCGATTACTTAGACACCCGGGGGCGGGAAAGGTTGCTTCAGGCTGCCCGCCTGATTGCCGGTTCGAATGGGGAAGCGGCCCGAATCGGCATCGGCCCGTACTGCCGAATGCCGAAGACCGCTTCTGACGGCCTGTTGCCTGGAATAAGTGCTTATGATGAGGGCTCTTAGCCTCGTGGAGAGAGCAGTTCGGAACGGCATTCCACAGCAGGGCTGACCCCAGGGGTCACCCCCCTTCTTACGATTCGGCTCAGAGACAGCGTCAGACGTGGCGCCAGTTGCACCTTGAACCTGCCGGTGAAGCCTTGCTTGAAGTCAAGTGTCGGTCGTTCGGTTACTTGCGAGTTCAGCAAGCTGCTCACGAGCCGCCCCAGGGCCGGTTCGACACCGGGGCTGAATCGCGCGGCCAAGCGCCGGCTCAACCTCGGCCCGAGACCGGGCCTGAGGCTGCGGGTTCCCGGTCGGTGCGAAGTCGCGACCGGGTGCTATCCCGGGTCGGCGGCCCTGCATGATTCGGCTTGACACCGGGCGGCATCACACTACGATGCGGCAGGATGGGTCGAGCCTCTCTCTTGCTCGCGTTGCTGGCCGGTCTCGGCGTTGCCACGGCCGCCGAGCTCGGGGGCGGCTCCGCCCTGCTGCCGTACCGCGTCGTTTCGCTCTGGCAGCGCGGGTTCAAGTTCGTCACGCCGGTGGACGCGGACGGCGACTCGGAGGACGAGTTCCTCGCTGTACTGGATGGCCGGGCGGTTCAGCTCTTCGACGACGGCCTGCGCCCCGCCTCGCGCTCGCTCTTCCTGCCCGAAGGCGCGTTCGACGAGAACTCGTCCTGCGGCGGGCCGGACGGGGGGCCGTTCTGGGTTACTTACCGGCGGAACGACACGCTCCTGCTGCGCGACTACCATAGCGGCCGGGAGATACCGGTCGCCTCGGGTCAGGACCTCGACCGCGACGGAGCGTGGCGGTCGACGGCCGCGGTGGAGCTGGTGGACCTGGACGCGGACGGCAGGCTGGAGGCGGTTGTCGCGGTCACGGTCGGGTACGACCGGGCGCCGCGAGGATTCTTCGTCTGCGACTGGGAGACAGGGGCCCCGGGATGGCGCTTCCCGACCGGGCCGAACGTGACCAACTTCCTCGCCTGCGACCTCGACGGCGACGGCCGGCGCGAGCTGGTCGGCGGCACCCACGCGGTCGGCAACGGCAACGCGGCCAGCGGGCTGGACGACCGGCTCACCTACGCGCTCGCGATTGACGGCCGCGGCTCGCTGCGCTGGGCGCGCGAGGTCGGGCACTACGCGTCACTGGTCGTGGTTGACACCTTCCGGGCCGAACCCGGCGGGGAACTCGGGTTGCTGGCGGTCGAGCAGGGCGGCCCGGCCGGGGAACGCAATTCCGATCGGGTCCTGCTGCTCGACCCGCAGGATGGCGGTGCGCTCGACTCGCTCGACCTCGGCACCTTCATCAGCTCGGCCTGTGTCGTGCGGCGCGCGAACGGCGGCAGCGGCCTGGTCCTCAGTTGCGCCGACGATACCCTGCGCCTGCTCGACGGCAGGCTGACCTTGAGACGCAAGCGTCCTCTGCCGGCCTGCGCTTCCAAGGATGCCGCAATACCGCTGCAGCTGGGTTCTCGGGAAGATGACTGCATTGCGGTGGCCGGCAACGACGGCCGGGTCCGGGTGCTGGACCAGCGCCTGCGCCTGCTGGCCGAGGCAGAGATGCTGGGCGCCTGCGGGCTCCGGGTGGCGCGCGCCCCGGGGAAAGCCCGGTTGCTGGTCTACTGCTACCACGGCGATGAGCAAACCTGGCACCTGGTGGAACTGCAGCCGGTGCCGCTGCTCAAGCGGGCGGTGGTCGTGGCGGATATCCTTCAGGTCGGGGCAATCGCGCTTGCCTTCATCGCGCTGGTGGTGACGGCGCTGTTCCTGCTTGTCCGCTGGCGCCAGGCGCGCGATATCAGGACGGTCATCGGCGGGCTGGCGGGCAGGGCCGCGGTCGTCGAGTTCGACCGGGGCGGCCGGGTGCGGCGGGCCAACCGCCGGGCGCGCGAGCTGTTCGGCGGCAACGGCGCGCCCGAACTGACGACCGCGGAGCCGCTGGCGCCGGCGCGCAAGCTCGCCGAGGCGGCGCTGCAGTCGCGGCCGGGCGGCGAGCCGAAGGAGGCGCTGGTGACGCTCGGGCAGGAACAGGACTTCACGGCCCGGGCGACGCGAGTCCGCAATGGGGTCATCCTGAGCTTCGAGGACATCACCGACGCCGAGTACCTGGGCAAGGCCCGGGAGTGGCTGCCGGTGGCGCAGAAGCTGGCGCACGGCATCAAGAACCCGCTGACCACCATTGGCCTGACCGCCCAGCGCCTGCAGGAGTTCTGCCCGGCCGAGGGCGAGGAGTTTGTCGAGAGCATCCGCGACGACGTCGAGCGGCTGCGGAGGATGACCGACGGGTTCATGCGGTTCGCCAACCTCGAGCCGCCGAAAATCGAGCCGGATGACGTCAACGAGGTGGTGCTCGAGTCGCTGGCCAGGCTGGAAGCGGTGAAGCCGGAGGGCATTACGATCAGGACCGGGCTGGCCGACGGTCTGCCTGAGTTGCGGCTGGACCGGGAGCAGATGCTCACCGTCTTCGGCAACAT
>JAFGQF010000040.1 GCA_016935775.1 Caldifarciminota bacterium | reverse complement strand
TCGAACCCGTTGGTCTTGTCGAAGACGAAATCGCCCGGGGCGAAGTCAAGGGTCTGCTCGACCGTGCCGGCCGCGGCCAGCATCAGCCCGGGAAGCAGCAGTAGTGCCAGTGCGCGCATTCGGTTACCTCCGAAGAGAAACGGCCCCTTCAAAACGTCAGGCCGGCAGGCAATCGCGCCCGCCGGCCCCTCACGACATTCTAGCCCCGGTCAGCCAGCGGTCAACGCGACTCAGCCCAGGTCGAACGCTTCCTGCCCCGGGCTCGACCGCTTGCGGCCGAAGTGCCGGTAGGCGAGCGGCGTGGCGATGCGGCCGCGCGGGGTCCGCTGGATGAACCCCTCCTGGACCAGGAACGGTTCGTAGACCTCCTCGAGCGTGCCCGAGTCCTCGCCCACCGCCACCGACAGCGACGAAACCCCCACCGGCCCGCCGCCGAACTTGTCGATGACCGTCAGCAGGATCTTCTTGTCCATCTCGTCCAGCCCCCGGGTGTCCACCTCGAGCTGGGCCAGGGCGTACTGGGTGATCTCCAGGTCCACCTTCTCCTTGCCCTGGACCTGGGCGAAATCGCGCACCCGGCGCAGCAACCGGTTGGCGATGCGGGGCGTGCCCCGCGCCCGCGCGGCGATCTCGGTCGCGCCGTCGTGCTCAATTACCACCCCGATTATCCGCGCCGACCGCTCGACGATCTGCAGCAGTTCCCCGGCCGGGTAGTAGTCGAGCCGGAAGGTCATCCCGAACCGCGAGCGCAGCGGCGCGGTCAGCAGCCCTGACCGCGTCGTCGCCCCGACCAGCGTGAACTCGGCCAGCCCGATGCGCTCCGAGCGCGCGCCCGGGCCGCGGTCGATCATCACGTCGATGGCGTAGTCCTCGAGCGCCGGGTAGAGAAACTCCTCGACCGCCTTGTTGGTCCGGTGAATCTCGTCGATGAAGAACACGTCGCGCGTCCCCAGCCCGGTCAGCACGCCGGCCAGGTCCACCGGCCGCTCGAGTATCGGCCCCGAGCTGCAGCGGATGGTCGTCCCCATCTCGCCGGCGATGATGTGCGCGAGCGTGGTCTTGCCCAGCCCGGGCGGTCCGGAAAACAGCACGTGCTCCAGCGCCTCGCCCCGGCCCTTGGCCGCCTCGATGAACACCCGCAGGTTCTCGCGCAGCCGGTCCTGGCCGACGAACTCGTCCAACCGCCGCGGCCGGATCTGCTCGTCGAGCGCCTCCTCGCCGTTCAGCCGGCGAGGCGATATCACCTGGTCGTGCCGGGCCACCGGCTACTCGCCCCTCTCCCGCAGCGCCAGCCGGAGCAGTTCGGGCAGGGTCGTCTCCGGCCCGGTCTTGATCCGGCCCAGCCGGGCCCGCGCCTCGCGCCGGGTCAGGCCGAGCGACACCAGCGCCTTCTCGGCATCGGCCAGCAGCGGGCTCCCGGCCTCGACCGGCACGCTTCGCTCGGCCAGCTCCCTGAGCACCCGCTCGGCCTTCTTCGGCCCGATGCCGGGCACGGTCTCGAGCACGCCGACCCGGCCCGCGGCAATCGTCTGCCGCACCTCGTCCGGGCTGAACCGCGACAGGATGTTCAGACCGGCCTTGGGCCCGATGCCCTTGACCGACAGCAGCAACCGGAACACGTCGCGCTCGTCCTCGTCCAAGAACCCGTAGAACTCGAGCCCGGTCTGGGTGAACCGCGGCACCACCAGCAGGGTCGCCTCGCTCCCCGCCGCGCCGAGCCGGTTCGAGGTCGAAAGCGGCACGCCGAGTTCGAACCCGATGCCGCCGCAGTCGAGCACGACCCGGGTGGGACTGCGCCGGGCGACCGTGCCGCGCAGGACCGCGATCATCGCGCCGTCACCGGGCGCGGCAGCCGCCGCGCCAGGCACCAGGCCGCGGCCAGCGCGTCGGCGGCATGCTCGGGCACCCGGTCATCCAGCCCTAGCAATCGCCGGACCATGAAGTTCACCTGCTGCTTCGAGGCCCGGCCGCTGCCGGTCATCGCCAGCTTGATCGTCGCCGGCGTCACCTCGGCCACCGGGATGTCCTTCCGGGCCATCACGTAGAGAATCACGCCCCGGCACTGGGCCGAGAGGATGACGCTGCGCGCGCCGCCGCCCTTGAAGAACAGCGATTCGATGGCACAGCGCTCCGGCCGGTGGCGGCGGACCAGCCGCTCCAGCTCATTGCCCAGCAGTCGGAGCCGCTCGGCGACCGGCGTGCCGGCATCGGTCTTGACAACCCCGTAATCGATAACGCGGGAATCCTCGACGATACCGTACCCGGTGGCGCTCAACCCCGGGTCGATGCCGATGATGCGCTGCGCGGGGACCTCAGTCCTGCGACACCCGTTCGAGCACGTCGTCCGGGATGTCGAAGTTGGCATAGACGTCCTGGACCTCTTCCAGGTCCTCGAGCATCTCAATGAGTCTCAGGATCTTGCCGGCATCCTTCTCGCCAACCGGCACGGTGTTGTCGGGCACCTGGTTCAGCTCGGCACTCAGCCACTCGATTCCCGCCTCCCTGAACTTGGCCTTGACCGACTCGAAACTGTCAATGGCGGTGGTTACGGTGAACCCGGCTTCGTCACCCTGGACATCATCCGCGCCGGCATCGAGCGCCAGGCTCAGCACCGTATCCTCGTCGGCCTTGTCCTTGGCGATGACGATCACGCCCCTGGGCTTGAACTGCCAGGCGACGCACCCGGCCGCGCCCATGCTCCCGCCGTACTTGTCGAAGACGTGACGGACCGCGGCGGTGCTCCGGTTCTTGTTGTCGGTCAGCGCGAGAACGAGCAGGGCCACCCCGCCCGGCGCGTAGCCCTCGTAGGTAACCTCCTCGTAGGCAACCCCGGGCAACTCGCCGGTGCCCTTCTTAATCGCGCGGTCGATGTTGTCGGCCGGCATGTTGATTGCCTTGGCCGACTCAACCGCGGTGCGGAGCCGCGGGTTGGCCTCAAGGTCGCCGCCGCCCACGCGAGCCGCGGTGGTGATTTCACGGATCAGCCTCGAGAAAGCCCGGCCGCGCGCGGCGTCGGTCTTGGCCTTCTTGTGCTTGATTGTTGCCCATTTCGAATGTCCGGACACGGTTATCCTCCTTGGACGAATCTGGTTCGGTGCAATTGTAGGACCGCGCCCGTCCGAGTCAACCCCGCTCCGGCCAGCTTGACACCCGTCAACTCGGCCGATAACTTGTCTATATGAGCGCGTTGCTAATTGCTGTCTGCCTCGTCGGGATCGACCCCGGCGCCGGGACCGCCGGTTTCGAGTTTCTCCACATCACCCCCACCGCCCGCGAAGCCGCCATCGCCGGCGCAACCCTGGCCCGGGCCGAGAGCCCGATGGGGTTCTGGTACAGCCCGGCCCATGCCGGACTCGCCGGCTGCCAGCAGGGCCAACTCGGCTACCTGAACTACGTTGCCGGCATCCACGTCGGGTCGGCCGGCTACTCGCAGGCGCTGACCGGCGACAAGGGCATCGGCGTCGGCATCGTCTACCTCAACTCGGGCACGATGAAACGCACCGACCCCTTGGGCAACGAGCTCGGGAGCTTCGGCGTTTCCTATGCCGACCTGAATGTCAGCGGTTCCTGGCGGCTCTCCGAGATGTTCACCGTCGGCCTTGGACTCCAAGGGCTCTACGGCTCGATTGACACCTTCTTCACCGCCGGCCTCGCCGGCAACGTCGGCGCGACCGCTGCGATACCCATCGAGGGCGTCGACGGGCTCTCTGCCGGCATCGTGGCCCGCAACCTCGGCTACCAGGTCAAGGCGTTCCAGGATGGCCGCGACCCGATGCCGGTCGAGTTCGGCGGCGGGCTCAGCTACGCTCCCAACACGTCGCTCAATCTCAACCTCGACGTGCTCAAACCCGTTGACAACCGGCTGGTCGTCCGGGGCGGCATCGAGGGCTGGATCGGCGACATGGTGGTGCTTCGGGCCGGCTACTCAACGCTGGGCGATGACCTTCGAACCGGCGGCGGGACGGATATCATCGCCGGCATCACCACCGGCCTCGGCATCCGCTACGGCAACTACCAGCTCGACTATGCATTCATCCCGATGGTCGAGCTCGGCCTCGCGCACCGACTCTCGCTCGCCATCACGCTCTAGACCGGGCGCGCGATGAAGCATCAATTCGCCCGCGAGCTCAAGCCCAACATCCCGGTCGATGACGTCTTCTACCTCGTACGCCGCGACATCAAGGAACGCCGGGACGGCGCACCGTTCCTGACATTTCTGTTCCAGGACCGCACTGGCCAGATGGCCGGGATAATGTGGGACCGGGTCGAGGACGCGCTCAAGTGCGTCGAGCCCCAGGGCTTCTACCGCGTCGTAGGCAAGCTCGGTGACTACCAGGGCAAGCCCCAGCTCACCGTCAACGCGATCTACCCGGCCGACATGGCCCAGGTCAACCGCGATGATTTCGTCGTCGCGAGCCGGTTCGATCGGAGCGAGATGCTCGGCCGGCTGCGGGAGTACATCGGCAAGGTCGAGAACCCATTCCTCCACCGCCTGCTCGACGCGTTCTTCGACGACAGCGAGTTCAGCGAACGCTTCTCGCTCGCCCCGGGCGGCGCCGCCGTGCACCACGCCTGCCTGGGCGGCCTTCTCGAGCACACCCTGTTCATGTGCCGAATGGCCGAGACCGCCGGGACCATCCACGAAGAGGTGGACGCGGACCTGCTGATGGCCGGGGTCATCCTCCACGACGTCGGCAAGATTCGTGAGTACTCCTGGCAGGTTTCGCTCGACCACACCTTCGACGGCCGCCTGCTCGGCCACATCGTGATGGGCTATGAGATGGTGAAGGAAAGAATCGCCGCCATCGACAGCTTCCCCGAGGAGCTGGCCCGGATGCTGTTGCACATCATCCTCGCCCACCACGGTCACATGGAGTTCGGGTCCCCGAAGACCCCGAAGTTCGTCGAGGCGCTCATCGTCTATCACCTCGACAACCTCGATGCCCGCATCGGCATGTTCCGGGACGCGGTGAAGCGGAATGTCGGCGTCAAGTGGACCGACTACCACCCCTACCTCGAAACCAACATCTACATCCGGGATGCGGGCGAAGAGTAGGCCCGCCGCGTCGTGAAGCCTGAGGCAGATGTGCTCGAGCGGGCGGCGGGCGCTCTCGGCCTGCCGCTGGCCGGCGGCCAGATCGACCGGCTGCTCCGCTACGTTGACTTGGTCCATGACAGGAATCGGCGCGTGAACCTCGTGTCGCGGCGCGACACCGACCGCCTCGTCAGCTACCATCTGCCGGACTCGCTGGCGGCGGTTCGGTTCGTCCGACCCGGAGACCGGGTCGCCGACATCGGGTCCGGCGCCGGCCTGCCCGGGATACCGCTTGCAGTCGCCTGCCCGGAAGCCGAGATGCTGCTCGTCGAGTCGTCGGGCAAGAAGTGCCGGTTCATGGAAGCCGCCATCGCAAGTCTGGGACTGACGAACGCCCGTGTCCTCAACGCCCGGTCCGAGGAGCTGGAACCGTTGGGCTGCCGGCTGGTCTTCAGCCGGGTAACCGGTCCGTTGGACCGGGTGCTGCGGCAACTCCACGGTCATCGTGACCCGGGCGGTACGATTGTCTTCTACAAGTCGGTCGGCTGGGAAGAAGCTTTCAACCGCGCCCGGCCGGTGCTCGAACGGCTAGGACTGGCAGTCGGAAGCTCTGTCGAAGTGGAACTGCCGATGGCCGGTATCCGCCGCTGTTTCGTCATCGTTGAGCAGCAAGTCGCCACCTGACAGGAACCGGACAAGAAGAAAGAAGGCTCCATCGGGGCCTTCTTTGCTTCATGGTGGATGCAACCGGATTAGCGTGTCCGGGCT
>JAFGQF010000222.1 GCA_016935775.1 Caldifarciminota bacterium | reverse complement strand
TGCTGTCGCTCTCGGTGGTTTCCTGATAATACAAGCTCGGCCGACCAGTCTTGTTATCACTTCGGCAGTCTTCCCGATATCAACAGCGCCGCTGGCCGTCCATTTTGTCACCTTGAGTGTTTATCCTTGCAATCCCGGAGTTCTTGTCCATAATTGCAAGGATGATAGAGCGCAACTTGCGTGGCCCATTGGTAGAAGCCTTGGCCGAGGTTCCGGCGGTCTGCTTGCTTGGTCCCCGCCAGGTCGGCAAGACTACCCTCGCGCTGGAGGTTGCCCGACGGCAGGACGCGGTCTACCTTGATCTCGAGTCCGAGCAGGACCGGGCGAAACTGGCCGAGCCGGAGCTCTACCTGGAGCGGCTGCTGGACCGGCTGGTGGTTCTTGACGAGGTCCACCGGGCGCCGGGTTTGTTCCCGGTGCTGCGCGGGCTGATTGACCGGGCGCGGCGCCGGGGAGCGGGCAACGGCCGCTACCTCTTGCTGGGCTCGGCATCGATGGAGCTGCTGAAACAGTCGGGCGAGTCACTGGCCGGCCGGGTTCGGTACCTGGAGCTGGCCCCGTTCTCGGTGCTCGAGCCGACCGAACAGCCCGACGAGCGACTCTGGTTGCGCGGCGGGTTTCCGGAGAGCCTGCTGGCCGCCGATGACGGCCGAAGCCTTCGCTGGCGGCTGGATTTCATCCGGACTTACCTGGAACGGGACATCCCCCAGTTCGGCCCGCGCATCGCCGCCGAGACCTTGCGCCGGCTCTGGACGATGCTGGCGCACCGCCAGGGCGCGTTGTTGAACGTCGCCGAACTGGCCCGCAACCTGGGCGTTGACGCCAAGACCACGGCGAAGTACCTTGACCTGCTGGTCGACCTGCTGCTGGTTCGCCGGCTCGAGCCGTGGCACGCCAATGTCGGCAAGCGGCTGGTGAAGTCGCCGCGGGTCTACCTGCGGGACAGCGGCGTGGCGCACGCACTGCTGGGCGTCGGGGACGCGGAGACCCTGCTGGCCCACCCGGTGGCCGGGGCAAGCTGGGAGGGGTTCGTGATCGAGAACCTGCTCGGAAGCGCGTGCCCGGGCGTTACGGCTCATCACTACCGCACCAGCGGCGGCGCGGAAATCGACCTGCTGCTGGTCTTCCCGGATGGCCGGCGCTGGGCAGTCGAGGTGAAGCGTAGCCTGAAGCCGAGGCCCGAGCGCGGCTTCCACGTGGCCTGCACGGACCTGGCGCCGACACGCCGGGCCGTGGTGTACCCGGGCCGCGAGCGGTATCCACTGGGCCAGGACGTCGAGGCGGTGCCATTGCGCGAACTTGCCGCCGAGCTGGCGGCGGGGAATGCCGGCGCCGCGCTTTGACTTCAGCGCCCGGCGGCTTAAACTCGCTGCCCGGAATATGCCAATCATCACCGTGAGCCGGCGCGAGGCTGTGAGTGGCTGAGGCGAAGCCTGAACCCGTGCCGAAGACGTCCGAGGAGACCGGGTACGGTTTCGCCATCGGCCGTTTGCGCGCGCTGGAGACCGCGCTCCTGGACCGGGCGCGCTACGAGCGGCTGGTGCGCCAGCCGGACGCGGCCGGGCTCAGGACCGTGCTGGCCGACACGCGTTACGGGCCGATGGTTGACGAGGCCGGCGGCCTTGACGCGGGCTTGAACCGGGCCGCGGCCGAGGATTTCGCTTTCCTGGCGCAGTACTGCGCGGACGAGTGGGTGCTGGATTTGTTCCGGCTGGACGCGGATATCCACAATCTCAAGACGTTCATCAAGACCCGGCTGCTGGAGCGCGAGCCGGAGGATTCCGAGCTGCTTTCGTGGGGCGGCTGGCCGCGCGCGCAACTGGCCGCGCTGGCCGCGGGCGAGCCGAAGGCCGAGCCGGCGCGGTTCCGGGCCGCGGCACGCCGGGGCATCGAGCGTTACCTGGAATCGAAGGACCCGGCCGAGGTGGACATCGCGCTGGACCGCGAGGCCCAGGCGGCGCGGGTCGAGGCGAGCCGGGAGAACGGGTTCCTGCGGGAGCTGTTCGCGCTGCGGGCCGACACCGAGAACCTGCGCAGCCTGGTGCGGGTGCGGGCGCTCTCAGAGGAGCGGGGCGCGCTCGAGGCCGCGCTGGTTCCGGGCGGAGGCTTGAAGCCCGCCGATTTGCTGGCGCTGGTCGGCGAGGACGACGCGCAACTGGTGCAGCGGTTCCGGCTCACCGGTTTCGGCCGGCTGGTGGAGGAGGGGCTTTCGTGGCTGCGCGAGAAGCGGTCGCTGGCGCGGTTCGAGCGGCTGGGCCGGGAGCTGGAGCTTGTCCACCTGGCGCGGGCGCGCTACATCACCTTCGGGTTCGAGCCGCTGGCGGCGTTCTACCTGGTGCGGCAGAACGAGGTCGGCAACCTGCGGCGGCTGGCCGCGGCGAAGTCCGCCGGCCTGGCCGAGGAAGACTGCCGGGAGCTGGTGAGCCTCGTCGGGGGCAAGGCTGAAGGATGAAGGCGGAAGGATGAGCCAGGCCGGAGGAGGCACCGGGCGGGCGCAGATCGCGGTTGTCGGCAACCGGGAGACGGTGGTGGCGTTCCAGGCCGCCGGGCTGGCGGTGTTCCCGGTCGAGGGTGCCCAGGCCGCGGAGAAGGTCGAAGAGCTGGTGGCCGATGGTTTCCGGGTGATATTCTTCACCGAGGAGCTGTTTTCGCACCTCGCGCCGGTGCTGGAGCGGTACCGGAAGCGGGCAGTGCCGTGCCTGGTGGCGCTGCCGGTGAGCGAGGGGTCGCAGGAGTCGGTGGCGCGGCTGAAGGAAGTGGTGAAGCGGGCGGTGGGAGCGGACGTTTTCGGGAAGTGAGAAACCACCGATGAACACGGACCCGGAAGCAACCACCAAGACACCAAGAGCACGAAGGGTGAGGTCAGGATGCAGATTGGTGATTGCAGAACGCAAAGCGTTCTTGTCACCGCGAGGGCGGAACGTCCGTGGCGGTCTCGCGCCGGAGATTGCCGCGGCCGCCGCGCGGCCTCGCAAGGACAGGAACGGGCAAGCGAGCCCTGCGGCACGCCGATGCCTTGAAGGAGTTTATTGATGGAAGATGCCAAGTCCGCCGACAAGAAGGCCGGCCGGATAGTCAAGGTCTCCGGGCCGTTGGTCGTGGCCGAGGGGATGGCCGGCGAGAAGATGTACGACGTGGTCCGGGTGGGAGAGCAGAACCTGATCGGCGAGATAATCGACCTGTCCGGCGACCTGGCGTCGATCCAGGTGTACGAGGAGACCGGCGGCATCGGGCCGGGCGACCCGGTGTTCCCGACACACGAGCCGCTGTCGGTGGAGCTCGGGCCCGGGCTGCTGGAGGCGATTTACGACGGCATCCAGCGGCCGCTGGACAAGATAATGGCCAAGGCCGGGAACTTCATCACCCGCGGCGTTGACGCTCCGGCGCTGGACCTGGAGAGGAAGTGGAAGTTCGAGCCGCTGGCGAAGAATGGCGACAAGGTGAGCCCGGGCGATTTCCTGGGCCTGGTCCAGGAGACGGTGCTGATCGAGCACCGGGTGATGGTGCCGCCCGGGGTCGAGGGCGAGCTAGTTGAAATCCGCGCCGGCGAGTTCACGGTCCGCGACACCGTGGCGAAGGTGAAGACGAAGGACGGCGAGCGCGAGCTGGCGCTGGCCCAGCGCTGGCCGGTAAGACGGCCGCGGCCCCACCGGCGCAAGCTGCCGCCGAACGAACCGCTGGTTACCGGCCAGCGGGTGATTGACACCTTTTTTCCGATCGCCAAGGGCGGGACCGCCTGCGTGCCCGGACCGTTCGGGTCGGGCAAGACGGTCATCCAGCACCAGTTCGCCAAGTGGTCGGACGCCGAGGTGATCGTCTTCGTCGGCTGCGGCGAGCGCGGCAACGAGATGACCGACGTGCTGC
Organism: Caldifarciminota bacterium; assembly: GCA_016935775.1. Classification (GTDB taxonomy): domain Bacteria; phylum Hydrothermota; class Tepidihabitantia; order Tepidihabitantales; family Tepidihabitantaceae; genus DSBX01. The sequence goes on along the minus strand of JAFGQF010000222.1, from coordinate 176 downwards.
TTGAGTTCCCGGAGCTGGTGGACCCGAAGTCGGGCGAGCCCCTGATGAAGCGGACCGTGCTGATCGCCAACACTTCGAACATGCCGGTGGCCGCGCGCGAGGCGTCGGTCTACACCGGCATCACCATCGCCGAGTACTACCGGGACATGGGCTACTCGGTGGCAATCCAGGCCGAC
>JAFGQF010000221.1 GCA_016935775.1 Caldifarciminota bacterium | reverse complement strand
GGCGTGGCCGGCATCATCAACGTCCTGCTCAGGAAGGAGAAGCAGTCCGGGGTGAGCGGCACCGCGAGTCTCAACGGCGGGCTCTGGGGCAGCTACGGCGGCGAGTTCCTGTTCAACTACCGCCGCGACATCGTCAACGCCTTCATCGGCGGCAACTACAACCGCCGCAGCTTCCCGGGCTCGCGCCGCTCGGAATCCTGGACGCAAAGCGGCGACACGCTCAACCGGGTGACCGCGGACGGCGCAAGCGAGGGCGGCGGCACCTTTGCCGGGCTCAGGGGCGGGGCCGACATCCGGCTCGGCGACCAGGACCGGCTCAGCATCGGCGGCGGGTTCGGCACCCGGGAGTTCGGCCGCGGCCAGCTGGCCGAGTACCGCGAGTGGTCGGAGCCCGGGCTCGACACCACGGTCTACCTGAGCGACGACTGGAGCGGCCACGGCGGGTACTACTGGCAGGCCAGCCTCGACCACGTTCACACCTTCGGCCCGAACGGTCACGAACTGGCCGGCCGGGTCAACTACGCGTCCCGCGACTTCGCCGCGGAGAACATCACCGAGCTGTTCGACCCGGATACGGTCCAGGTCTCGGGCCGGCGTTCGGTCGAGCGCGGCCCGCGCCGGCCGCTGAACCTCAGCCTCGACTACACCCTGCCCGCCCGGCAGAACGACAAGTTCGAGGCCGGCTACTCGGGCCGCATCGGCGGGCCGACCGAGCTCGACTCGAACTGGGTCTACAACCCGGCGGCCGACAGCTACGAGTTCCAGGACCGCTACAGCCACGAGACCCGCACCCGGCGCGCCATCCACGCGCTCTACGCGCTTTACGGCGGCGAGCTGGGCCGGTTCGGGTTCAAGACCGGGCTTCGGGGCGAGTACACCGACCGGTCGATCGAACTGGTGGGCGACACGCTGGAGCCTTACACGCTCGAGCGCTACGACCTGTTCCCGACCTTGCACTTCTCCTGGGACCTGCCGGCCGAGCAACAGGTGATGGCCAGCTACACCCGGCGCATTGACCGGCCCCGGTCCTGGCACCTCGAACCCTACGAGACCTGGCGTGACGCCTACAACGTCAACCGCGGCAACCCGGGGCTCAAGCCCGAGTACATTGACGCGCTCGAGCTCGGCTACCAGCTCCCGTTCGGCCAGAGCCGGTTCACCGCCGAAGGCTTCTGGCGCGTCACCCACGACAAGGTCGAGCGGGTCCAGTCCGCCTACCCGGGATACCAGAACGTCATCCTTCACACCGTCGCCAATATCGGCAGCGACCGGTCGGCCGGGGCCGAGGTGATGCTCGACTTCCGGCCGCTGAAGTTCTGGAACGCCAGCCTGACCGCCGAGGCCTACGACTACCGGCTCGAAGGCGCGTATGGCGGCCGCGAGTTCGACCGCTCGAGCTTCAACTGGGGCGGCCGGCTCGGCAACAACTTCTACCTGCCGACCAACACGATGATCCAGCTCAACGCCCGCTACCGCAGCCCCTCGGTCTCGGCCCAGGGCCGGCGCGAGGGATTCGTCACCGCCGATTTCGCGGTCCGCCAGCAGTTCCTCGACCGGCAACTCTCGGTAACGCTCCAGGCCCGGGACGTGCTCAACACCGGCCGGCACGAGTTCACCTCGGGCGGGGGCGAGGGCGACGATTTCTACACCCGGTTCGAATTCGACCGGGCCTGGCCGTCGCTGCAGCTCAACCTCACCTGGAACTTCAATAACTACCGGCCCGAGCGCCGGCGGGTCCAGGGCGGGGGAGAAGACGAGGGAATCGAGATGGATAACGGCCTCGAGGGGATGGAATAGCCGGGCCGGGAACGATTCACGAGGCGCGCCCGCGGGCGCGCCTCACTTTTCCTCGCGGGTCTCCTGCTCGAAATCGAACGACTCCTGGGCCTGGTCCAGCTCGAACTGCAGCTCGGGCTCGGTCTGGACCCGACCGTCCGCGCGGACGTGATACAGCCGGCCGCCGAGCCGTTCCAGCGCCCGGCCGACGAGCAGGCGGCGGTGGCATTCGGCCGGGTCCTCCTCGCCGCACAAGAGCGCGACCCGGTGCCCGCGGCAGAGCCCGGCCAGCTCCAGCGCCGCCCGCCTGAAATCGGGCAGCGCCGCGATGCGGCCGAAGGTCATCGGCGGCCGACGCCGGCCGCCCAGCTCCTCGCCCAGCCAGCGGTACTCGATGCCTTGGCGGGCCAGCGCCTGCTCGAGCCCCTCGCGGTTGAACTGCGGCACGTGGCGCGACCACGGCTGGGACCTGACGTCGGCCACCAGCTTGACGCGCAGCTCGCGCAACAGGCCCAGCAAGCGCTGCAGGGGCTGGTCCGAATGGCCGATGGTCCACACCGGGAACGCGTCGGGCATCGGTTCAGGTTGGCAAAGCGGGAGACAGAGTCAAGGAGGACCGGGAATGAGACAGAAGTCAGAAACCACAGACTTGAGACAAGAGACTAAAGACCAGAAACCAGAAGTCTGAAACGCGAAGCCGTCGGCCGCCGGCCGCTAGGGTGCCGTCTCTTCGTCCAGCTCGCGCAGCGCCCGGCCGACGGCGAGCAGGTGGCGGTGGGCCTCGGCCGCGGACTCGCGCAGTTCCTCGTCGTCGGTGGATTCCTCGATGTCCGGGATGGCGAACCGGGCCGAATCCATCGCGGCCCAGGCCTGTTCGATGAGCCGCTCCTGATCGTCGTCAATCTCGTCGCCCAGCGAGTCCTCGATGTCGTCGGCCATCTCCTCGAGCTCGGGCAATTCCCGCTCGATGCCGCGGACAATCATCCGGCGCCGGCCGGCCAGCGAAGTGTCCACGTTCAATTCGGTGTCGTCCTCGTCCCACTCGAACTCGCGCACCACGCGCCGGCGGTGCTCGCGCCGCAGGCTCTCGCTTCGCGGCCACGGCCGGGCCGGCTTCTCATCCGCCTTCTCGGCCAGGTAGACGAACAGGCCGAACCACAGCGCCAACAGCATCGCCACGACGCCGATGACCATCCGCAGCCCCGCGACCGCGACCCCGGCCACCGCGAACGGCCTTCCCGGCCGGCGCGTAAACAGCGCGACCAGGCCGGTGACGATGGCCGCGATATTGAACCCCACCAGCGCCAGCACCAGGCTGGCGATACCCAGCCACTGGGACTTCACGTCCTCGCCCGCCCGGCCGCGCCCGCACGCCGGGCAGCTCACCGCGCCCGGCTCCAGCTCCCTGCCGCAATGTTCACAATACATCAGCAAGATGATGCGGCGGAATGTGGGGTGCTGTCAAGCGAAGAAACGACAGAGGCGGCAGTCAAGGGACAGAAGTGCCCGGCAATCCGCTACCGGGCAGGAACACGATGCTGCGTCATCGGGATTCGGGATTCCCCGGACGGGCAACCGAAGACGCAGCCGCGTCGGTAGCCCCGGGAGCAACGGCCGCACCGGCAAACCGACCAATGGCCGCGCCGACAGCG
>JAFGQF010000039.1 GCA_016935775.1 Caldifarciminota bacterium | reverse complement strand
TCGACCCTGACCACCATCGCCGTCTTCCTGCCCCTGCTGCTGCTGCGCGGCATCATCCAGGTCTTCTTCAAGGAACTCGCCTTCGCCATAATCTTCGCGCTCATCGCCTCGCTCGGCATCGCCCTCACCCTCATCCCGATGCTCGCCAGCCGCTTCCTGAAGATGAAGCCGGCCGGCGCGCAGGAACGCGGGTTCCGCGCCTGGTCCGAGCGCGGCTTCAAGCGCGTCGAAACGGCCTACTCGCGGGTCGTCGGCTGGGGTATCGGTCACCGCAAGACCGTCATCATCCTGACAACGCTGGTACTCGCGCTCAGCCTCGGCCTCATCCCGCTGATCGGCACCGAGTTCATGCCCGAGCAGTTCACCAAGATGACCCGGATCAATGCCGAGATGCCGATCGGCACCAGCCTCGAGAAAACCGACTCCGCCGTGGTGCAAGTCGAGCGGTACATCGTCGAGAAGTGGGGCCCCGAGCTCAAGGCGATGGTCGTGCAGGGCGGCGGCGGGACCAACGTCTTCTCGGCCATCTTCGGCGGCGCCCGCGCCAACACCGCCGAGATCAACCTGGTGATGAAAGACGAATCGAAGTACTCGGTGCTCGATATCGAGAACGACGTCCGCCGGTTCGCCAACTCGATTCCCGGGTTGCTGGTCCGGGCCGGCCGCCAGCGCGGCATGAACGCCTTCATGGGCGGCGGAGCCGCGCTCCAGGTCGAGATCATCGGCCACGACCTGGCGCTGGGTGACTCCCTCACCGCCGCGGTCGTCGCGGCCGTCGAAACCATCCCGGGCGTGGTCGACCTCGAGGCCAGCCGCAAGCCCGGCGACCCGGAAGTCCAGCTCCGCATCGACCGCGAGAAAGCCGCGCTCTTCGGACTCACCCCCTACCAGGTCGGCAGCGCGCTCCGCACACAGCTCGCGGGCAACGCGGCCACCCGTTACCGGCTCGGCGGCAGGGAATACGACATCCTGCTCCGGCTCAAGGAAGAGCAGCGCGACGAGCTCTGCGACGTGCTCTGTACCTCCATCAACGGGCCGATGGGACCGGTGCTGCTCAAGAATCTCGTCACCGACCACCCGGGCACCAGCCCGCTGGCCATCGAACACAAGAACACCGAGCGAATCGTCAAGGTCGAGGCCAATGTCATCGGCCAGGCCGCCGGCCGGGTCGGCCAGCTCGCGCGCGCGGCCGTATCGGCAATCCCGGTCCCGCCGGGTTTCACCATCCAGGTCGCCGGCTCGTTTGAGGACATGATGGAGTCGTTCCGCGACCTCGCGTTCGCGGTGCTCATCGCCGTGCTGCTGGTGTTCATGGTGATGGCGTCGCAGTTCGAGAGCCTCCGCGACCCGTTCATCATCATCTTCACCATCCCCTTCGCGCTCATCGGCGTGCTCTGGTCACTGCTCATCACCGGCACGACGCTCTCGATCGTCTCCGGCGTCGGCGTGCTGGTACTGGTCGGCATCGTCGTCAACAACGGCATCGTCTACGTCGACTTCGTCAACCAGCTCCGCCGCGACAAGGGGATGGCGCTCGAGGACGCGGTCAAGGAGGCCGGTCGCATCCGGCTCCGTCCGATCCTGATGACCGCCTTCACGACCATCTTCGGCCTGCTGCCGCTGGCGCTCCAGATTGGCGAAGGCTCGGAGTTCTGGTCGCCGCTGGGCCGGGCGGTCATCGGCGGGATGATCGTCTCGACCTTCCTGACCCTGGTGTTCATCCCGGTGCTCTACACGTCGTTCGAGAAAGGCGTCGAGAAACGCCGGCTGAAGAAGCTAGCTGCCAGGCAGTCCTAGGCCCGGGCAAGAAAGATGCGGGGCGGGCTCTTGGCCCGCCCCGCGGCTTGTCGATGGCTCTGCCGCTATCCGACCTCGCCGCCCGCCTCGCGGAACGACCGGTTGGCCAGGGTCCGGGCCGCGGCCGGGCTGCCGTAGTCCGCGCCCTCGCCGACGTAGACCCGGAAGTAGCGCAGGGACTTGTCGAGCAGTTCGAGCTCCGGCTCGGACAGCAGCCGGCTCACTCCCTGCAACATCGCCGGCACGGCCAGGACCAGCTCTTCGTGCCCGACGTTCTCGGGAACGTCCAGCGCCAGGTCGAGGTCGTCGGCCAGCGTGCTCCGGTATAGCACCGCCGCGACATCACGCCCGGCCGCGAGCGCAGGGAAATCGACCAGCCGACAGCGGTGCTCGACCCCGGCGTAGCGCAGCAAGTTCGAGCCCGGCCACAAACCCTGCTCGAGAATCTGCGACACCAGCTCGCGCAGTTCCATCCCGTAGCGGTCGAGAGCGCTTTCCGTGCGGGGAAAACGGGCCAGCACGTGGCTGTAGAAGTGCACCGCGGTCAACGCGAGCTCGGCCGCGCTCGCCTCTCGTTCCAGCGCGGCCGACTCAACGGCATAGTCCAGCGAGCCCGCGACCGGGTCGCCGACCCGGACCGTGAACCCGCACAGCAGCTTCATCCCCGGCGATTCCTTCAGTTGGTCAAACAGGCTCATCGTCTCCTCCTCAGCCGGCACGAACGACCTTCGCCCAGCTGTCCTTCAACGCCACCGACCGGTTGAACACCGGCCGTCCGGGCCGCGAGTCCGGGTCCGCGCAGAAGTACCCAAGGCGCAGGAACTGGAAGCGGTCCCCGGTCGAGACCTCGGCCAGCCCCGGTTCCACCCGACAGCCGGACAGGGTCTCGAGCGACGCCGGGTTCAGGTTGGCGTGCCAGTCCTCGCCCTCGGCAGCGTCATCCGGGTCCGGCTTCGCGAACAGGTGGTCATACAGCCGCACCTCGGCCTCGGCCGCGTGCCGCGCCGACACCCAGTGCAGCGTACCCTTGACGCGGCGGCCGTCCGGCGCCTCGCCGCCGCGCGACGCCGGGTCGTGGGTACAGCGGACGGCGGTCACGTTGCCGTCCGAGTCCCGCTCGACACTGATGCAGGTGACAAGGTAGGCGTGCTTGAGTCGCACCTCGCGCCCCGGCGCCAGCCGGAAGAACTTCGGCGGCGGCTCGAGCGCGAAATCCTCCCGCTCGATGAGCAGCTCCCGGCAGAACGGCACCTTGCGGGTGCCGGCCGAACCGTCCTCGGGATTGTTGACCGCCTCGAGTTCCTCAACCCGGTCCTCGGAATAGTCGTCAATCACCAGCCGCAGCGGCCGCAAGACCGCCATCGCGCGCTGCGCCCGCCGGTTCAAGTCTTCGCGCAGGCAGTGTTCGAGCAGCGCGATGTCGGCCACGCTGTCGGTCTTGGCCACGCCGACCCGGTCGAGAAAATCGAGCACGGCCGCCGGCGTGTAGCCCAGGCGCCGCAGGCCCGAGAGCGTCGGCATCCGCGGGTCGTCCCAGCCGTGGACCACCTTCTCCTCCACCATCTCGCGCAGCCGCCGCTTCGACATCACCGTGTGCGTCAGGTTCAGCCGCGCGAACTCGATCTGGCGCGACGGGAAAATGCCCAGCTCGCGGATGTACCACTCGTAGAGCGGCCGGTGGTCTTCGAACTCGAGCGAGCAGAGCGAATGGGTGACGCGCTCGAGCGAGTCCGACTGGCCGTGCGCCCAGTCATATGTCGGGTAGATACACCACTCGTCCCCGGTCCGGTGGTGACGGGAGTGGAGGATCCGGTACATCACCGGGTCGCGCATGTTCAGGTTCGGATGGGCCATGTCAATCTTTGCCCGCAAGGTCCGGCTGCCGTCCGGGAACTCGCCAGCCTTCATTCGCGCGAACAGGTCCAGGTTCTCCTCGACCGCGCGGTCGCGGAACGGGCTGGGCCGGCCCGGCTCGGTCAGCGTACCGCGAAGCTCCCGCACCTCGTCCGCTCCCAGGTCGCAGACATAGGCCCGGCCCTTGCGGATCAGCTCGACCGCCCAGTCGTACAGCTGGCCGTAGTAGTCCGACGCGTAGCACTCCCGGTCCCACCTGAACCCGAGCCACTCGATGTCCTGCTTGATGGAGTCCACGTACTCGACGTCTTCCCGCGTCGGGTTGGTGTCGTCGAATCGCAGGTTGCATTTGCCGCCGTGGCGCCGGGCCATCCCGAAGTCAATCGCGATGGCCTTGGCGTGCCCGATGTGCAGGTAGCCGTTGGGCTCGGGCGGGAACCGGGTCTGGACCCGGTCGAACCGGCCCGACTCCAGGTCCTCCGCGATCGCCTCCTCGATGAAGTTGCGCGGCCGGTCGGCCGCGGCGGTCGTTTCCGTGTCGCTCATCGTGTATCCTCGCTGCCCGCCTCCCGGGCCATCGCCAGCGCCCGGTCAATCCGGGCTAGGCTCGAATCCCGCCCCAGTATCGCCAGCGTCTCAAATACCCCGAACCCGACCGCCTTGCCGGTCACCGCCACCCGCAACGCATGGATGACGTCGCCGACCTTGATTCCCGCCTCTACGACAAACCGGTTCAGCGTATCCTCGTGCGACGCAGCGTCGAACCGCTGCTGGGCCGCGAGCCGCTCTCTGAACCGGGCAAGCAGTTCCGCTACCCCGGGCTTGAGCAACCGCTTGCGGAACGCGGCCTCGTCGTACTCGAGCCGGTCGTCGGAGGTGAAAAAGCCGCGGTAGTCGAGGATGTCGGCCCCGACCTTGACCCGGTCACCGGCTGCCTCAAGTATCGCTCCCACCCGGTGCCGCTCCGCATCGCCCGCCGGTTCGCCGGCAAGCCCGGCGCGGACCAGGAACGGCAGCACCAGTTCGACGCGCGCCTCAACCGCCAGCCCGAGCATGTGCCGGGTCTGGAACGCCAGCAGCCGTCCCGGGTCGAAACTGGCCGGCGCCCGGTTCACCCGGTCGAGCGTGAATGCCCGCGCCAGTTCGTCGCGCTCGAAATGCTCGGTGCGGTCATCCAGCGCCCAGCCCAGCAAGGCCAGGTAGTTCACCAGCGCCGCGGGCACGAACCCGGTCAGCTCGTAGAACTCGATGCTCACCGGGTTCAGCGCGGGCGCGTCCGGCACGAGTCCCAGCGCCGGCGCGACCTTGCGCCCGATGGCCACCAGCTCGGCGAAATCCCGGTTGCGGGCGTACTGCTCCAGCTTGCGCTTGCTCAGCTTGTTCTTCGAGCCCGGCTCGGCGACGTACGGCAGGTGGCAAAACTTCGGCAGGGCCCAGCCCAGCGCCCGGGCGATGAACACCTGGCGGGGCGTGTTCGACAGGTGCTCCTCGGCGCGGATGATGTGGCTGATGTCCATATCGTGGTCGTCGACGATGCTGGCCAGGTGGTAGAGGCACGACCCGTCGGCCCGGCGCACGACGTGGTCCTGCTCCAGCGACCAGTCGAACTCCACCCGGCCGCGGACCAGGTCGTCGAGCACCAGCGTCCCGCTCTCGGGCATCCTGAGGCGGACCACCGGCTTCCGGCCCTCGGCTTCGAACTGCCGCCGCCTCGCCTCGGTATCGCCCATCCACCGGCGGCTGTACCGGGTGGACCGCTTCTCGGCAATCGCCTGCTCCCGCTCGGCGCGGGTCTCTTCGGCGGTCGCGTAGTCCAGGTAGGCAGCCCCGCGTTCGAGCAAGAGTTCGACCACCGCGGCGTGCCGCTCGGCCCGCTGCGACTGGAAGTAGGGCGCGTGCGGTCCGCCGACTCCCGGGCCCTCGTTCCACTCGATGCCCAGCCAGCGCAAGCCGCGCAGGATCGGTTCGAGCGACTCGTCCAGGTTGCGCCCGGCGTCGGTGTCATCGATCCGCAGCACGAAGCGGCCGCCCTGGGCGCGGCAGAACAGCCAGTTGTAGAGCGCGGTTCGCGCCAGGCCGAGATGCATCGCCCCGGTCGGCGACGGCGCTACCCGGACCCGCACCTTCTCACTCTGGTTCACCATTGGTTTCAACTCACGACCCCGGGCCGTGCCCCGCTCGGTGCATTCGTCATTCGCCCCTCGTCATTCGCACTTCGCTGGACACTCGTCATTCGCAACTTGATGAAACGGAGAGGGTGGGATTTGAACCCACGATACGGTATTACCCGTATAACCGCTTAGCAAGCGGTCGCCTTAGACCACTCGGCCACCTCTCCATCGGTCAGCGGAGGGCGAGGGATTTGAACCCCCAAGACCCATCGCTGGGTCGGCGGATTTCAAGTCCGCTGCCTTGCCAGTTAGGCTAGCCCTCCG
>JAFGQF010000220.1 GCA_016935775.1 Caldifarciminota bacterium | reverse complement strand
TCGAAGTCGCGCCGATTCTCGACATCCTGCCCGGCACCGGTTTCGGAATCAACGGCGCGGTCGGCGGCCGCTGGTACTTCCGCTGAACCGGCCGGCACGCTGACCGGGTAACCCGGGCAGTTTAACTATAGTTATAGTCGGCCGGTGTGCCCGACGCGGCAAGTCGCGCATTGCCGGTCACTTGGCTGGTTCGATTTCCGGCGGGGAACAGTTCCCGGGGCAGATGTTGAACCCGGCGCCGGCGCGGGCTCGGGGCAGGGTTCCGGGCCGGTGAACCGCGGCGGTCGCCGGTCGGAAGCCGGCCGGGGACTGAAACGCGAGCCGGTTTCGCCCGGCGCTTCGTAACCCGGGCGGGAGCGGGTACGAGGACCGGCTCCGGGTAGCGGCAGGCCGTCGCGACGGGAAACCCGGCGTGACTGCGGGCCGGGCCGGCAAGCAGACACGGTTCGGGCCGGACAGCCCGGGCAGGACGTCAATGTCCGGCCGGCCTGCCGGCGGGCGAGCGGGCGCGGTCCGGCAGGAGAACCGGGGCGGGGATGCGACCCGGCCAAGGTCCGACGGCCGCTCCGTCGGGATTGACAAGACGCCGGCGGCGTGGATATTTGCCGCCATGGCAACAATCGGCCTGCTGCTCGTTTCCAATGTCTTCATGACATTCGCGTGGTACGGCCACCTCAAGTACAAGAGCGCGCCGCTCTGGGGCGTGGTGCTGGCGAGCTGGGGCATCGCTTTCTTCGAGTACTGCTTCCAGGTGCCGGCCAACCGGCTGGGCCACGGCCAGTTCAGTGCGTGCCAGCTCAAGACCATCCAGGAGGTCATCACGCTGGTGGTGTTTTCGGTGTTCTCGGTTCTCTACCTGAAGGAAGCGCTGCGCTGGAACCACGCGGTCGGGTTCGGACTGATCGCGCTGGCGGTGTTCTTCATCTTCATGAAGTGGTAGCGCACCGGGTTGCGCGGCCGGGGGGCGGTCGTATAATCGCGCATCAACGGAGGAATAATGAAGAAGAATCTGACGGTGCTGCTGGCGGCCGCGCTCGCCGGGACCTGCCTGGCCGGGGCAAGCCTGACGACGTTCACCAGGTTCACCCTGCCCGCGGGCGTGGGCGCGACCGAGGTGACGATGACTTCCGAGTACGACGGCGGCAAGCGAAACGAGTCCGGGACCACCAAGATGACCGGCGGCGTGCTGGGGCTGGTTGCGGGCCGGGCGCAGGAACTTGCCGAGATAACCCGGCTGGACCGCGAGCTGGTCTGGTCGCTGGACCACAAGGGGAAGACCTATGCCGAGCGCGGGCTGACCGCGCCGAAGGCCGAGGCAGTGGAGGTGAAGGCCGAAGGCAGCGCGCCGCCGCCCGACCGCTACCGGGTGACGAAGGCCGAAGTGTCGGTCACGACCACCGGCGCGGAGAAGACGATCAACGGCTATCCCTGCAAGGAGCACGTGCTGGTTTTCGAGCTGGGCATCGAGGACACGGTCGAGAAGACGACCTTGACCCAGGTGATGACCAACAACCTGTGGATGACGCCGCTGACCGACGAGCTGAAGGCGGCGCTCAAGGCGCAGGAGGATTTCCAGCGCGAGTTCGCGAAGAAGGCCGGGTTCGAGCCCGGGGCCGAGGGAACGGACATGGGCGCGTCGGCGTTGGTGATGGCCTACGGGCTGGACCCGGCGGTGACGGCCGAGAAGCTGGCGCAGGCGGCCGAGGAGCTGGAGAAGCTCGACGGCTACCCGGTGGTGTCGGACCTGAAGTGGCAGCTCAAGGGAGATGCCCCGGCTGTCGTTGAGGATGAGGAAGAAGAAGAGCCGGCGCCGTCCGGGCTGGGCGGCCTGGGTTCGATGCTGGGCAAGGCGGTCGCCAAGGTGGCGACCCCGAAGACCCAGCCGGCGGCCGACGTGCTGTTCTCGTCCTACGCGGAGCTGAAGTCGGCGATGGTCGCCGACATCCCGGCCGGTCGGTTCGAGGTGCCGGAGGGCTACACCAGGGTCGAGCCGAAGTAGCCGCGAGCCCGTTCCCAGCGGCCGGGCCGGGGTTGACAGCTTTCGCGGCCCGGCCGCGTCCCCTTGACAATCGCTCTGAGTCGGGTATACTGTCAACGGTTACATCAAGGAGGCGGCGGTCGAAGGGTCTTTTTCGGACCATTCCCGGCCGTTCCCCGGGCCTGCCTGACGGCGGCCCAAAGCCAATCAAACGACCTGGTCTGCGTGACCGGCACGCCGCCCGGCGGCGACCCGCAGTTCGCGCACGAACCGAAAGGAGAACCGGCAGCGCGCGGTGCTGTCTCGACCGACCATCGAGGCGAGAAAACCGTGACCGCACAGCGGGTGAAGGCGAGTAGCGGCGCGCTGCGGAAAGCACGAAGGAGGTCCGAAAATGCTGCGCAGGACAGCGCTGGCACTGATGACTTTCCTGGCGGCAACCGGGCTCGCGCTTGCGGGCGCGCCGGTGCCGGCCGGAACGGAGATCATCGAACTCAGGGACGAGTTCACAAAACAGTACTCGAACGGCGACGGGACGATAACCGCCCACATCGGGGCGGCGCCGCTGCACCGGCTGAACGCGGCCGGCCAGTGGGTGGATGTCGAGCCGTACGAGCCGCGGCTGGAGTTCAACGAGACGACCGAGCCTCCGCCCGCCGAGCGGGCGGCCATCAAACAGTGGTCGGCCCCGCCGCCCGCGGCTGAGACCGACGACGAACAGACGGTCTACCCGGACCCGAGTACCAACTGGACCGGCTACGTCCAGTACTACAACTACAGTTACACCAAGTACAGCGGCAACATCTACTTCCGCGGAGGCTCGCAGTACTACCACCAACGCTGGCAAGGCTGGGCCAAGTTCAACCTGGCCGGCATCCCGGACGGCGCCGGTGTCACCGCGGCGACGTTTTCCTACTACGTCTATTACCAGTCGGGCGGTCCCTACGCCTACATCCGCAACGTGACTTCCGACCCGGTGACCGCCGGTGCCACCACCATCTGGAGCCAGGTGACCGGCGGCACGCAGGTCTACACCGGCACCGCCAACCACTGGTATTCCAACTACTGGTACGACCGGGCATTGAACTCGGCCGGCATCGCCGCGGTGGAGAACGGGCTGGCCCAGGACTGGTGCGCTTTCGGCATCCACGAGTTCGAGTCGTCGAACAGCTACTACGGCCGGGCTTACGGCTACCAGTACACCAACAAGCCGGAGCTGACCATCACCTACACGCCGCCGGGCGAGGCCGGGCTGTGGGTGGGCGAAACCAGCACCGACTGGAACGCGGGAAGCAACTGGGATGACGGCAACGTGCCCGACATCACCACGCCGGTCATCATCCCCGAGGGCTGCACCTACTACCCGATTGCCAATTCCGGCACGGGCTACGAGTGTGACGCGCTCGAGATCGAGGTCGGGGCGACGATGGTGGTCGTCGCCGGCAAGACAATGGACTGCGACGGCGACCTGGACGTCTTCGGCCAGCTTGACGTCAACGGGACGTTCGAGCTGGCGGGTGACCTCTGGAACGAAGGCGCGCTGACCTGCGCGCCGGGCTCCGAGTTCCGGCTCGACGGCGACCTCGATGCGGTCTTGAACACCGGCGTGGACCAGCTCTGCTACCTTCACGACGTCCACGTCGCCAAGGACGCCGACTGCGAGACCGAGACCAACGGCGACTTCGACATCAACGGCGACCTCGTCATCCACGCCGGCAACAGCCTTGTCTGCGGCGGCGAGTCGGACTTGAACGGCCACTACTTCATCGGCGGCGACTTCGTCAACAACGGCAGCTACGACCGCGGCGACGGCAGCGTGACCTTCGACAGCGTGACCGCGCTCTCGGGTACCGGCGACTTCGAGTTCAACTCGGTGACCATCACCGGCGAGCTGACCGCGGCGGACGAACTGGTCGTCCATGGCGACTGGCGCAACAACGGCACATTCCACCACAACGACGGCGCGGTGTTCTTCCTGGGGGATACGCTCGAGGCAGGCGGCGCCGACGGCGCGTTCCTCGACCTCGAGGTCGAGAACTCCTCCGACGGCGACGTGGTCGTGGTTGGTGACATCGAGGTCCAGGGCACGCTCACGCTTGCCGGCGGCAGCTTCCTGCTGGCCAGCAATACCCTGACGCTCGGCACCGACACCGATGGGGGCACGGTGTTGGTGGACGCCGGGACATTCTCGGTCGTCGGCGCCGGGGTGAGCGACCGGGGAGTTGTCGTCGCGGCCGACCACGGCTGCCCGTACGCCTTTGCGGTGGCACCGGGCGCGACGATCGCGGCCGAGCACGCCAACTTCACCTGGATGGATGCGACCGGCGTTCACGTTCGGGACGGCGCGCTGGTGGATGCGGTTCACAACTTTTCGCGCTGCAGTTTCACGCAGGGCAATGACATCGGTGCGATGCTGACCATCGAGGGCAGCCAGGTGCTCGATGACATCGACACGCTCGACTTCGAGGGTACCGACGGCTACAACATCGACTACACCCTCGGCACCGGGCACATCACCGTCACCCACGGAGTTGGCGGCCGCTGGGGCGAGAACTTCGATGACGATCCGCTCGACCTCGTGGACTGGATCGCGCCGCTGGCGATGGACGTCGGCGTGACCACCATCATCGGCCCGACCGGCGTGGTGGATACCGGCACGACGGTAGTGCCGAAGGCAACGGCGCAGAACTTCGGTGAGGCCGCGGCCGACTTCCGGGCGTGGTTCGTGCTGGACGACCCGGCCGACGCCGAGGTCTACCGTGAGTCGCTGGACTATGCCGGCCTGGAGCCGGGCACGGCGGTCGAATTGGCGTTCCCGACATTCAACGTCGGGCTTGCCGAGGGCGGCTGGACGACCCGCTGTTCGGTGTACGTCGGCGGTGATACGCTGCCCGCCAACGACTTCCTCGACGGCTCGTTCACCGTCGTCGCGCGGCCGCCCTGGCCCGAGGGCTGGCACGAGGCCGAGCCGATGCCGCTGCCGCCTTCCGGTCGGCCGGTGAAGCGTGGCGGCTGGCTGACGAGGGCCGGGGACCGGCTCTATGCGGCCAAGGGCTACAAGACCCAGGATTTCTACCGCTACGACCTGCTGGCCGATTCCTGGTCCCAGCTCGAGCCGGTGCCCTTCGGCGACTACGGCGGCCGGCAGCGGGAAGCGAAGAAGGGCTCGCGCGGCGAGTCGGACGGCGAGCGCCACATCTACTACACCGCCGGCAACAACACGCTGACGTTCTTCAGGTATGACGTGGTGACCGATTCCTGGAAGCGACTGGCGGACGTGCCCGAGGGACCACGACGCAAGCGCGTCAAGGGCGGCAACGACCTGCAGTACGTCGTCGTCGATGACACCGGCTGGGTGTACCTGATGAAGGGCTACAAGACCGAGTTCTACCGGTTCAACACGGTGACCGGGTTCTGGGACACGCTGCCCGACCTGCCCTACGTCCGCAAGGACAAGTGGGACAAGGGTTCGTGGCTGGTGTACGACGGCGACCGGACGATGTACGCCCACCAGTCGAAGTACTACAACCGTACCACCGACCATCACTACATGTTCCGCTACGATATCCCGGGCGACTCGTGGCACAGCCAGGCGCTGACCGGGATGCCGCTCTACGGCCTGCATTCGGGCCGCATTCGCAAGAAGAAGTCCAAGGACGGCGGCTCGGCGGCCTGGTACTCAGGCGAGATCTGGGCGCTGAAGGGCGGCAACACCCAGCAGTTCTGGAAGTACTCGCCCTGGGCCGATTCGTGGACCGAGCTCGACACCTTCCCGAACTTCGGCTCGACCGGCCGCAAGCGCCGGGTGAAGTACGGCGCCGACATTGTCGAATACGGCGCGGGCGTCTTCTACGCGCTCAAGGGCAACAAGACCCGCGAGCTGTGGCGGTACGTCGTCCCGGCGGGGATGGCGATGGCCGCCCGGCCGGAGCGCTCGGGCGTGATGGCCGGGCCGGCGGGGCTTGGTCACGCGGTGATGGCGGTCGGGCCCAACCCGGCCGTGGCCGCGCGGGCCACGGTACGCTATGATCTGCCCGTGGCCGGGCCGGCTTGGCTGACGCTCTTCGACGTCACCGGCCGGGAAGTCGCCCGGTGGGCGCTGGTACTCGACCGGGCCGGCACGGTCGGCCTCGACCTGGAGAAGTTGAACGCCGGTATCTACCTGCTGCGGTTGGAGTCGGGCGATGAGGAGGCGACGGCCAAGCTGGTGATCAACCGGTAGCGAAAACGGTTCGGGCAGGGGCGGGCAGGTCCTTCAGCCTCCTTGAAACATGCCGCCCCTGCCCGGCGAGAGAGCGACGGGCCGCCCGAGGGCGGCCCGTCAGCGTTTCCGTCGCGGGCTACTGGATGACGACCTTGCGCACCGCGGCCCGGCCGGCTTCCACCGGGCGGATGAAGTAGAGCCCGGCGGGCAGTTGCCGGACGTCGTTCTCGCCCGGCGCGAGCGCCATCACCGCGCGGCCGGCCGCGTCGTGCAGGACTGCGGGCCGGCTGCCCGGCAGCTCGAGCGTCGCGCGGATGAAGGTGGGGCCGCCGATGCCGCGCGCCCGTCCCGGCCGTTCGGCGATGCCGGTGAAGAGTTCGGTACGGAAGACCCCGCCGCCCTCGGTGCCGGCGAACAGCACCGGCTCGGAGCCGGGCCTGAGGTCGAGCGCGAGGACCTTGAGGTTGTCGAGGCCGTCGTTCATCGGGGTCCACGTTCCGCCCGCGTCGGTGGTTACGTGGACGCCTTGGCCGTAGGTGCCGGCGTAGACCGTGTTCGGGTTACCCGGTTCCACCACCAGCGCCTTGGTGTTGTTGCTCATCCCGGTCGAGGTCCAGGTCGCGCCCCGGTCGGTGGATTTGTAGACGCCGCTGGTGGTACCGGCGAAGATAACCTGGGGGTTGCCGGGCACGGTCGCGAGGGCGTAGACCGCGCCCGCGAGCCCGGTGCGGGACTGGGTCCAGGTCTCGCCGAGGTCGGTGGTGACGAGCAGGGCCGGGTAGCTGTAGGCCGAGTCGCCGCCGACATAGACGCGGTTCGAGTCGGCCGGGTCGAAGGCGATAGCCCACCCGCGCGTGCCGAGGGTCAGCGTGTCGCGCGGCCAGGTAGCGCCGCCGTCGGTGGTATGGCAGACCGCGAGGTAGTACGCGCCGCTGTAGACGTTGCCGGTGTAGAAGATGATGTCGGGACTGTGGGGCGACATCGCGATGTTGCCGCCGTCGTTCATCCAGCTTTCGATTGTTGTCCAACTGGCGCCGCCAGTGGTGCTCCTGAAGAGCTCGGCGGTGCCTCAGCCCGAGGCTTCGAGCATCCAGATGCGTTGCGGGTCG
>JAFGQF010000219.1 GCA_016935775.1 Caldifarciminota bacterium | reverse complement strand
CAACGAGGATCGACACTTGGCGCAGATCCTGCGCCATCGCATGACCATGCACGTACGTGCTGTTTGACATAGTGAGTCTTGGTGTTTCACTCCGTGGTTCGGCGCGGCTTGACTTCGGGGCGCGGGTTCCTAGATTCTGAGGCGATGAGAACAACCTTGGCCGGGCTGGCCCTGCTATTGATGCTGGGCGGGTGCCCGGGCCCGGAGGCCAAGCCGGACTATTTCCCGTTGGTGCCGGGCGCGCGGCGCTGGATGGAGGTTCATACCCGGACCATCACCGGTTCCGACACTTCGGAGACGACCGAGGTGCGGCTGGTTTCCCGGGTACACGGCGAGCAGGAGATTCCCGAGCAGGGCAAGCTGTGGGTCATCGAGACGCCGCGCGATTCGGGCCCGGCGATGCTGTCGTACTTCCGCAAGTCCGACACCGCGGTTGTGCAACTGGTGCCGATGCGCGACCGGCCCGCTTTGGAGAAGCTGTACCTGTCGTTGCCCTTGGAGAAGGGCAAGGGCTGGCAGGATTCGCCGGCGCGGCGGGAGATGTTCGAGGTGGTGGCGCAGGAGACCGTCACGGTCAAGGGCGGCGTGTTCCCGGACTGCTTCAAGGTGGCCATCATCAGCACCGGGGTGGACTGGGCGATGCACGAGTGGTACGCTGCCGGGGTGGGGTCGGTGAAGTGGGAGAGCCGGGCGGCGTGGACCAGGGACAGCGTGAACTACGAGCAGGTGCGGACGGCCGAGCTGGTCCGCTACGAGCTGCCGGCCGAGTAGCCGGGCCTACTGGTCTTTGGAACCGGGCTTGGGGCCCGGTTTTCGTTTCCTGAGCTCTGCTTCGAACCCGCGGTCGGTCGGCCGGTAGTAGCGTTTGCCTTTGAGGCCGTCGGGCAGGTGCTGTTGGTCCACCTCGGCACCCGGGAAGTCGTGGGCGTACTGGTAGCCGTCGCCGTAGCCGAGCTCCTTCATCAGCCGGGTGGGCGCGTTGCGCAGGTGCAGGGGCACCGGCTCGGTGGCGGTCTCGAGCGCGTCCTTCTTCGCTTCCTCGTAGCCAACGTAGAGGGCGTTGGACTTGGGCGCGAGCGCGAGGTAGACGACCGCCTGGGCGAGCGCGGTGCTGCCTTCGGGCAGGCCGATGAACTCGATTGCCTGGCGGGCGGCGGTGGCGACGACCAGCGCGTTGGGGTTGGCCATCCCGACGTCCTCGGAGGCGAAGCGGACCAGGCGGCGGGCGACGTAGAGCGGGTCCTCGCCGGCTTCGAGCATCCGGGCGAGCCAGTAGAGCCCGGCGTCCGGGTCCGAGTCGCGCAGGGACTTGTGCAGGGCCGAGATGAGGTTGAAATGCTCCTCGCCCGACTTGTCGTAGAGCAGGAACTTGCGCTGGACCACGTCGCGGGCGAGCTCGACGGTCGGCCGCCTGGTGCCGTCCGGGTCGGGCGGGCAGGCGGTGACCACGAGGTCCAGGGCGGTGAGCGCGGCCCGGGCGTCGCCCTGGCTGACGAGCGCCAGCCGGTCGAGCACCTCGTCCGGCACCTCGGGCCGGAGCGGGGCGAGTCCCTTGTCCGATTCGAGCGCCCGGCGCATCAGGGTGCGCAGCTCGGCCGCGCCGAGGCCTTCGAGCACGTAGACCCGGGTGCGCGAGAGCAGTGGCGCGATGACCTCGAACGAGGGGTTCTCGGTGGTGGCGCCGATAAGGACGATGCGGCCGGACTCGACGTGGGGCAGGAAGGCGTCCTGCTGGGCCTTGTTGAAGCGGTGGATTTCGTCCACGAACAGGACCGTGCGCCGGCCGTGCATCGAGCGCTCGAACTCGGCGCGCTTGACCGTCTCGCGGACTTCCTTGACGCCCGAGGTGACGGCCGAGAACTGGATGAACCGGGCCTTGGTGTAGCAGGCGATGGCCAGCGCAAGGGTGGTCTTGCCCGAGCCGGGCGGGCCCCAGAAGAGCATCGAGTGGAGCTCGCCGGACTCAATCATCCGGCGCAGGGGCTTGCCCGCGCCCAGCAGGTGGTCCTGGCCGACGATGTCGTCCAGCGACTCGGGTCGCATCCGCTCGGCGAGCGGGGCCAGGTCGGGGGAATCGGGCACGAAGCATTATAGGGGA
Source organism: Caldifarciminota bacterium (assembly GCA_016935775.1). Taxonomy (GTDB): domain Bacteria; phylum Hydrothermota; class Tepidihabitantia; order Tepidihabitantales; family Tepidihabitantaceae; genus DSBX01. The sequence continues at coordinate 5,368 of JAFGQF010000219.1, read as the reverse complement.
AGGAAGGGACGAAGGGCAAGGATGAGGAAGGGAAGGAGGGGAAGGGACGAAGTCAGAAGGCAGAGAGCAGAAGGCAGAAGTCAGAAGTGGAAAGGGAAGGAGAGGAAGGGAAGAAGGGGAAGGGGAAGAGAGGAAGGGGAGGAAGCCGAAAGGGGCGGACACTCTGTCCCTTCCATTCCTTCCCTTTGCTCCTTCCGTCCTGGCGTTTTGTCCCTTTTGACTTCCCCCAGTCGGGTCGTAGAATCGGGGCTGAATGCTGGACAAGCTGCTGGGCAGTATCTTCGGGACCAAGAACGACCGCGAGTTGAAGCGGCTGCGCGCCCGCGTTGACGAGATAAACTCCGTATTCGAGCAACTCAAGGGCATCACCGCCGCGGACCTGCCGCGGAAGACCGAGGAACTGGTCAAGCGGGTCGCGGACGGCGAGCCGCTCGACGACCTGGTGCCCGAGGCGTTCGCGCTGGTGAAGTGGTCGTGCAAGTTCCTGGTGGGCAAGGAGTGGCCGGCCGCGGACCAGATGCAGCGCTGGCAGATGGTGCCGTTCGACGTCCAGCTCATCGGCGGGATGGTGCTGCACGAGGGCAAGATCGCCGAGATGCGGACCGGCGAGGGCAAGACCCTGGTGGCGACGATGCCCTTGTACCTGAACGCGCTCGCCAAGAAGGGCGCCCAGCTCATCACGGTCAACGATTACCTGGCGCGGCGCGACCGGGAGTGGATGGGACCGGTGTATGAGCAGCTCGGGCTCACCCTCGGCTGCATCCAGCAGGGGATGGGGCCGGAGGAGCGCCAGCCCCAGTACGCGGCCGATGTCACCTATGGCACCAATAACGAGTTCGGGTTCGACTACCTGCGCGACAACATGGTCGGCCGGATGGAAGACAAGGTCCAGCGCGGCCACCACTACGCCATCGTCGACGAGGTGGACTCGATCCTCATCGACGAGGCGCGGACTCCGCTGATAATCTCCGGGCCGGTCGAGTCCGAGGACAAGGGCTACGACCAGTTGACGCCGATGGTGAAGCGGTTGTTCTCGCACCAGACCGTGCTCGTCAACCGCATCGTCGAGGAGGCAGAGCGGATGCTGGCCGACGGCAAGGAGCAGGACGCGGCGGTGAAGCTGTTGCAGGCGCGGCGGGGCGCGCCCAAGAACAAGCGGCTGATGAAGGTCGAGCGGGGCGAGGGCATCAAGCGGATGGTGGATTCGGCCGAGGGAGCGTTCCGCCGCGACAAGACGCTGCACGAGGTTGACGAGGACCTGTACTTCGTCATCGACGAGCAGAGCCACTCGATCGGCCTGACCGACAAGGGCCGGGAGCTATTGGCCCCGGGCAAGCCGGAGTCGTTCGTCTTGCCCGAGCTGTCCGAGGAGCTGGGCGCGATTGACCGCGACGAGCGGCTCAGCCCCAAGGAGAAAATCCACGAGCGCGAGCAGGCCTACCAGCGCTACGCCCGGAAGAGCGACATGCTTCACAGCCTGCAGGCGCTCCTGAAGGCGTTCTCGCTGTTCGAGAAGGACGTGGACTACGTGGTGCAGGACGGCCGGGTCATCATCGTCGACGAGTTCACCGGCCGGCTGATGCCCGGGCGCCGGTTCTCGGACGGGCTGCACGGCGCGCTCGAGTCCAAGGAGGGGGTCACGGTCCAGGGCGAGACCCAGACTTTCGCGACCATCACGCTCCAGAACTACTTCCGGATGTACGAGAAGCTGGCCGGGATGACCGGCACCGCCATCACTTCGGCGGCCGAGTTCTTCGGCACCTACAAGCTTGACGTCGTGACCATCCCGACCAACGAGCCGGTGCGGCGCATCGACTACCCGGACCTGATCTACCGGACCCGCAATGACAAGTACGACGCGGTCATCACCGAAATCGAGGAGCAGCACGCCACCGGTCGGCCGATACTGGTCGGCACGACCTCGGTGGACGTGTCGGAGGTCATTTCACGGATGCTCCGGCGCAAGGGCATCAACCACAAGGTGTTGAACGCCAAGCACCACCAGCAGGAGGCCGAGGTGGTGACGAATGCGGGCCAGCCGGGCGCGGTGACGATCGCGACCAACATGGCCGGCCGCGGCACCGACATCAAGCTCGGCGATGGCGTGGTGAAGGGCGAGGAGTGCTACCTGGTGTCGGGCGGGGGCAAGTGCGCCCACTGGGAGGAGCAGCCGGGCCGGTGCAATGAGGAGGTGCCCTGCGGGCTTTACATCCTTGGCACCGAGCGGCACGAGGCCCGGCGGATTGACGACCAGCTGCGCGGCCGCAGCGGCCGGCAGGGCGACCCCGGTTCGTCGCGGTTCTACCTGTCGCTCGAGGACGATTTGATGCGGTTGTTCGGGTCGGAGCGGGTGGCCTCGATAATGGACCGGTGGGGCGGCGACGACAAGGAGCCGATCGAGCACGGGCTGGTGACCCGGGCAATCGCCAACGCCCAGCGTCGGGTCGAGGTGCGCAACGCCGAGATAAGGCGCCACCTGCTGGAGTACGACGACGTGATGAACAAGCAGCGCGAGGTGGTATACACCCTGCGCGACCGGGTGCTGGCCGAACAGGATCCGCGCCCGGTCTACGACGAAGCGGCCCAGGGTCTGACCGATTCGATGGTGCGCCAGGCAACGGCCGGGCGCCGTCCCGACGAGTGGGACTGGGACGGCCTGGCGGGCGAGTTCCAGCTCACTTTCCTGGCCGACCCGGGGCTGGACGAGCTCAACCACCGGGGCCTGGACCAGGCCACCCTTGCCCGGCACTTGACAGAGGTCGCTTCCCGCCGTTATGATGAGCGGCTGGAGGAGCTGGGCGAGGAGTTGATGGGCCACCTGTGCCGGCACGTCTTCCTCAGGACGATCGACGCCAAGTGGCGCGACCATCTCCACGCGCTGGACAGCGTGCGCGAGGGAATCGGGTTGCGGGCGTATGGCCAGAAGGACCCGCTGGTCGAGTACAAGCAGGAGTCCTTCCGGCTGTTCGAGGAGATGATGGGCGAGTTCCAGAAGGAGTCGCTGGCGCTGCTGTTCCGTGCCCAGGTTCGAACCGCGGACGAGCAGCGCAAGCCGGTTCGGCGCCAGCCGGTGCACGCGTTCAAGCCGGCGGCCGACGGTGCCGGCGGCGGGGCGGAGCAGCCCCAGCCCGCGCAGGCCAGGCGGACCGAGGAGAAGGTAGGCAGGAACGATCCTTGCCCGTGCGGATCGGGCAAGAAGTACAAGAAGTGCTGTGGCCGGAAGACAGACTGACAAAGGAGGACCAATGGCCAAGAGCAGCAAGGGCCGGACAGTGATCTGGGTGATCGTCGGCGTGCTGGTGGTGGTGGCGGTTATCCTGCTGGTGACACGGCCGAAGAACGTTGGTACCGGTGTGCGTGACATCGACGCGACCGACATACCCGGATACGTTCTACGCTACAACGACCACATGGAGAAGTTCGACCGCCGCGTGCAGAACGCCCTTGAGGACTACGGCTCGAGCGAGGTGTTCGACGAGATCGACGGCAAGGTCGTGTACATCCGTGCGGGGCTTTCGGAGCTCGAGGGTCTGACCGACCCCGATGCAATCAAGGCAAAGATGGACTCGATTGACCTTGCCTACAAGGATGCGCGGCAGTTGCTTGCCGACTTCAAGAAGGGCGAATAGTCCAGGGTTCCGTAGCTGAGTTGCCGGGCCGGCCTGGGGGTCGGCCCGGCCTTTTCTGCCCGCGCTTGACCGTCGCCGGCCGGTTCCTATACTGGCCGAGAGCCGATGTGGAATAAACGATGAAAGCCAGGCTTTTGATCTGGGCCGTTACCCTGCTGATGGTCGTCGGCGCGGTTCTCCTGCTGGCAAGACGGGAGAGCGCTGCCGGGCAGGGCGATTCCGGGCGGACCCGCGAGGAGTTGTTCGAGTTTGCCGGCCGGATGGACGACCGGCTCGGCGCGTTCGAGCGCCGACTGGCCGACGTGGGCGACAGCCTGCCGGCGACGCCGGAAGCCGACAGCGTTCGGCAGACGGCGGCCGGCGAGCTTGCCGACTGCCGGGCATTGCTGGATTCGGTCCGGATGACAGCCGACATCGAGCAGGGCGTGCGGTTGCGCGACCGGCTCGAACTGGAGTACGCCGGGGCCAGGGACTGGCTGCGCCGGCTGGAGGCCCTGGCCGGGATAGCGGAGGAGGAGACGATTGGCAACTAGTCCCGGGACCGCGTCGGGCCGGGCAGATAGCCAGGAGGCGTGATGAGAACCAGAGTCGTTGTTTGGATAGTCGTCGGGGTCGTGATCGCCGCCGGGGTCATCTTCATCGTCGCGACTTCGGGCAAGACCCCGCCCACCCAGAAGACCGCCGAGTTGCTCCAGGTCCAGGCCGACAAGGTACTGGGGGACCTCCAGGAGGTCGAGGCGCAGGCCAACGCGGTGCGGCAGCAGGTGCCGCAGGGTGTGGATGTGGCCGGGCTGTTCGAGCGGTTCGACAGCCTGGCGGCTAATGCCCGGGTTGCGCTGGAGTCGGTGAAGGGGTTGGCTGACGCCAATCAGGCCGACCTGAAGCTGGTCGAGGGCCGCAAGGCGACCAGTGAGGCGCGCCAGACCCTGAAGAAGATCGAGCGAACCCTGAATCCCCGGCGCGGCCGCTAGCAGGGGCCGGGTTCAGCGCCAGAGAAAAGCCAGGCGGGGGAAGCGGGGCAGGCCGAGCACGTGCTCGGCGGTGCCCGTGAGCAGGTCGAGCCAGCTCATCCGCAGCGGGCGGCGAGGTTTGATGAGCCGGGCGTTCGGGCCGAGGCCGGCCATCTCGGCACAGACCCGGCGGGCATCCTCGAGCGTGCCGAGCGTATCCACCAGCCCGAGTTCGAGAGCCTGGCGACCTGTAAGTATGCGGCCGTCGGCCAGTTCCCGGACAGCCTTTTCGTCCAGCCCGCGCTCTTCGACCACCAACCCGACAAACTGCTCGTAGACGTCAATCACCACGTCCTGGAGCAGCGCCCGCTCGGGGTCGGTCATCGGCCGGAACGGCGAGCCGATGTCCTTGTTGGCGCGGGACTTGATGACCTCGACGCCGAGCCCGAGCTTGTCCATCAATCCCTTGACCATCGGGAACTCCATTATGACGCCGATCGAGCCGGTGAGCGTGCCCGGGTTGGCGACGATGATGTCGGCCGGGAGCGAGACGTAGTAGCCGCCCGAGGCGGCGAGGGTGCCCATCGAAACCACGACCGGCAGGCCGCCGTCGCGCACCCGGACCAGCTCGGAGTAGATTTCGTGCGAGGCCGTCACGCCGCCGCCCGGGCTTTCGACCCGGACGAGCAGGCCCCGGACCTGGCGGTGGTTCTCGAGGTACTTGATGTCCCGTACCGCGGCGCGCGCGTCGGCAATGGTCCCTTCGATTTCGAGGTAGCCGATGCCGTT
>JAFGQF010000005.1 GCA_016935775.1 Caldifarciminota bacterium | reverse complement strand
CCACGAACGCGGCGCCTTTACCGGCGCGGTCGCCGAGCGCAAGGGCGTTTTCGAGACCGCCCGCGGCTCGACCGTCTTCCTCGACGAGATCGGCGACATCACCACCGAGGTCCAGCTCAAACTCCTGCGCGCCATCGAAAACCGGCGCATCAAACGGCTGGGCAGCTCGCTCGAGCTCGGGGTCGAGATGCGTGTCGTCGCGGCCACCAACCGCACCGTCGAGGAACTCCAGCGCTCGTTCCGGCCCGACTTCTACTCGCGGCTGGTCCAGCACTGCGTGCCGGTGCCATCGCTGAAAGAGCGCTGGCAATCCGAGGACCCGGAAATCGTCCAGCAGGACATCGAGGAACTCTTCGGCTACATCGTCGAGGTTATGAACGACAACCCGCGCCACGGCCGCCGGCTCCAGGTTGACCGCAGCTCCGTCAAGTTCATCCACCAGCTCGTGGGCGAACACATCGCCGGCAGCAACGAGCTGTTCCAAGGCAACATCCGCACCCTGCGCAGCATCCTCGAGCAATCCTACGAACGCGCGCTCTACGACGGCAGCACGGCCATCGGCATCGGCCACATCATCTCGACAGTCGGCGTCGTCCGCTATATGCAGGCCGGCGCGCCGCTCGCCCACGGCGGCTCGGTCGAGGACGCGGTCGGCAGCCTCAGCCTCAAGGACATCGAGCGCAAGGCAATTCTCGAGGCGATGACCAAGTACGACAACAACCAATCCCGGACCGCCGAAGCCCTGGGAATCCACCGGGACACCCTCCGCCGCAAACTCGCCGAATACGGCCTCTGACGCCGCTTTCTGCGGCAGTGCCCGGCATAATTCGGCGCTTCCGCGTATGCTTGCCGCCCACCCGGCCCGGGGCGCGACTACCTAAAAGCGACGATTGCTCGACTTAGCCAAACCGTAGCAAGAGGAAGACGGTTGGCACGCCGGGTGCATAGATATGAGAAACGTTGGGCACTATTGGTCTGACCGAGCTGGAGTAGGTTCTCTCAAGAAGGGGTGGTGTAGCGCTCCTCATCACCCCGGCCTCAGACGGGGACCGACATGCGGTGCGTCCCGCAATGGGACGCACCGCACTCCTTTGGCGACCGGGCGCGAACAAGCGGACAGACTATTGCCAACCGGGTTTTGCCGAGCTACAATTATCCGTGGCCCAACCAGCCCGAAGCAGTTCGTTCGCGCGCCGACTGGTGGAGCAGGGCGTGGCCGCGCTCTACCACGAACAGGAAGAAGAAGCCCTCGGCCTGCTGACCGAAGCCCTGCGCCGCGAACCTGCCGACCTGCGCGCCCGCTACCTCGTCGCCCTCTGCGCTCACCTGCTCGACCGCGAGGAGCTACTCGACGATGTCTGCCTTGCCGCGCTGCGCATCGACCGCGACGACCCATGGACCCGGGCGTGCGAGGCGGTGCGCTTTCTCTTCCTGGCCAACTACTCCCGCGCCCGGGAGTTGTTCGAGCGCGCCGTTACCGCGCTGCCCCGCGCGGTCGAGCTTCACGTCGGGCTGGGCATCGTCGGCGAGTACTCGGGCGAGTACGAACGCGCCATCGCGGCATACGAGCGCGCGCTCGAGCTGGACCCGGACAATGTTCGCGCCCGGGTCGCGCTCGGCTCGCTCGTCGCGATGGAGGGCGATTTTGAAGCCGCGCTCGACCACTACACGCGCGCCCGGCTCGCCGACCCTGATACCGAGAACCCGCACCAGCGGCTCGGCCGCGACTATTACTCCGAAGGAATGTTCGAGCTGGCCGACTCCGAGTTCGCGCTGGCGGTGGACGAGGAGCCGGACGAACCCACCGGCTGGTTCTACCTGCTGGACACGCTCTGCCGGCTCGACCGCTTCGACGAGGCGCTCGACGTCTACGAGCAGATCCGCGACCGGTTCGGCGACGACCCCGAGCTTGTCTGCGGCTTCTACGAGCATTTCAACATGCGCGGCGAGGCCCTGCGCTCGCTGCGCCGGCTGGCCGAACAGCGGCCGGAAGACCCGGGCATTCTCCTTCGCCTGGGACAGGCCTGCCGCGAGGCGGGCCGGACCGGCGAGGCGGCCCGGCTGGCGGAGCGCGCCGCCCGGCTCGACCCCGACCGGCCCGAAACCCACGTGATGCTGGGCGAGCTCCGGTTCGACGCCGGCCGGTTCCGCGAAGCCGCGACCAGTTGCCGCCGCGCGGTCGCGCTGAACCCGAACTCCCACGAATCCTGGATTCGCCTTGCCGACGCGCTGCTGTTCCTCGGCCGGCTAGAAGAATCGGCCGCCGTGGTCGCCGAGTTGGAGCGCATTCGGCGCCGGGCCTGGGAAGACTACCAGGCGAAGTTCTCGGGCCAGGACGTCGGCGAAGAATCCTGAGCTAGCCGCCCGACAACCGGGCCAGCCTGCGCGCCAGCCGGATGGCGGCGATCATCGAGCGCGGGTCGGCAATTCCCCTGCCCGCGATGTCGAAAGCGGTGCCGTGCAACGGCGAGGTCCGCACCCGCCCCAGCCCGAGCGTGACGTTCACGCCCGGCCCGAGCAGCTTGGCCGGGATCATCGCCTGGTCGTGGTACATCGCCACCCAGCCGTCAATATCGCGCCGGCCAACCGCGGTATCGGCCGGCCAGGGCCCGGAAGCATCCACCCCGTGCTCCCGCGCCAGCGCGATGCCCGATCGGATTCGCTCCTCCTCGCCCAGCGAGAATTCCTCGCCGTGCGGGTTCAGCGCCATCACCCCGATTCGGGACGCCCGCCCGGACTCTGCCTGCAGGAACCGGTCGAGCAGCTCCGCCTTCTCGGCGACGCGGCGCGCCGTCACCCGCCGCGCCACCCGGGCCAGCGGCAGGTGAATGGTGACGAAGACCGCCTTGAACCGCGGCGTCCAGGCCAGCATCGCCGGCCGCCGCGCGCCGATTCGCCCGGCCAGGAACTCGGTCTGCCCCGGCCAGCCGAACCCGGCCAGCCGCAGCGCCGTCTTGGACACCGGCGCGGTGACGAGCGCGGCAATCCCGCCCTGCCGGAGCAGCTCCGCGCCCCGCTCCAGGGCCGCGAGCGCCGCCCGGCCGCAGTTCTCCTGGACCAGGCCCGGCCGGAACCGGCCCGGGAACGGCACCGAGTCATCAACCAGTCCCGGGTTAAATGCCGTCCCGGCGCGCCGGCGCTCGCGCTCGAACACCCGGCGCGAGCCGATAACCAGCGTGCCGCGCGTTCCGGTCGCGGCCAGCGCCTTGACGACGACCTCGGGCCCGATGCCCGCCGGGTCGCCCATCGTGATACCCAGCGGAAGGCTCTTCGGGTTCAGGCGTCCAGAGGTCCGACTGTCCGGGCTTGCCGGTTTCCCCACTTGAACCCTCGACCCCCTGGCCCCTCTCCTCATCAGTAGTGTGACAGCGTGCCCGAGCGCCGGGTCCAGCGGTCGATGACCGCGAAGATGACGAGCCCGGCCACGACCCAGACGACCGACAGCACGGCCAGGCGCAGGAAAGCATCGCCCACCGTGAACGGCATTGCCTCGCCGAGCAGGAAGTGCCGGGCGGCCAGGATGCCGTAGGTGGTCGGCACGGCCAGCGCCGCCTTCTGCATCAGCAGCGGCAGCACCGCCAGCGGGTAGGCGATCGGCGTCAGCACCATCAGGATGCTGCCCAGCGCCTCGGATATCAGCCAGCCCTGCTTGAATATCAGCGTCGTCGAGGCCATTATCATCCCGATGCCGTAGAGCGACAGCAGCATCACCCCGACCGCCGCCAGCGACGGCAGCAGCCCGAGCGGGTTGATGCGGATGCTGAACAGCAGGGTGATGAAGATTATCTGGGACGCGATCATCAGGAACTGGTGGAGGATCGAGTGCATCGACATTCCCATCGTGAACACCCAGCGCGGCACCGGCGCGGCGAACACCGACTCGAGCGTGCCGTACATCTGCTCCTTGCGCAAGCTGAAACCCATCGCCCAGAGCGCCATGTTCATGAACCCGATGAAGACGTAGCCGAGCGTAACGAAGCTGACGATGTCCGAAGTGCCGACCAGCCGCTCGAGGTTCGCCGAGGTGCGCCCGCCGACCAGCGCCACGCCGTAAAGCAGGTAGGGCAGGAGGTAGACGACCGGGTCGATCAGCGAGCGGGCGAAGTCGGCCGGGTAGGTCAGCTCCAGTTTCCACTCTTTGATGTTCTCGGCCCAGACCGCCCGCGCGTAGTGCCGCACCTGGTTCCATGCTCCGCTATCCGCCATTAGCCATTTCCTTCGCCGTCCGTTCGTCGCTATTCGTCATTCGGCACTCGCCATTCGCCATTTCCTAGTGCATCGCCACAGTCCCGTCGCGCCGGGTCTTGCGTTCCAGCCAGCGGAATACCAGCCAGCCGCCGACCAGCAGCGCGGCGTCCATCGCCAGCAGGATGAGAACCGTCCTGCCGAGACTGACCTCGTTGCGGTTGAGCAGGATGATGCCGCGGATGGCGACCAGCGCCCAGGTCAGCGGTATCAGCCTCGATACCAGTTGGGTCACCGGGTTCACCTGGACCGGGTAGCGGATCGGCGAGAACAGGAAGAACACCCATTCCAGGGTGTGCGTCCAACCGTGGACCTCCTTGATCAGCAGCGTGAACCCGGCGAAGGCGATGGTGAACCCGTAGAAGCCGACCATCAGCAAACCGACGAGCAGCAACACCGGCAGCACCTTGGCGACCGTAAAGCTGATACCGAACGGCAGCACGCTGATAATCACCGCTTGGAGGACAACGATGCCGGTGGTGACCAGCGCCTCTGCCAGCGTCTTGCCGACCAGGACCACCAGCAGGTTGGTCGGCGAGACGATGATGTACTCCATTGTGCCCCAGTAGGTCTCCTCGCGCAAGCTGTTGCCGACGCCCCAGATGCCCGAGAACACGAAGTTCGAGACCATCGCGCCGATCAGCACGAACGCCAGGTAGTTGCCCGAGCCGGTGAGCTGCTCGAACGCCGCGCTCGACGCCGAGCCGACCAGCGCCCGTCCCTGGAAGACGAACGGAACCACCCAGAGCATCGGGAACAACGCCCAGAAGACTACGATCACCGGGTAGGCGAAGTAGATCCTGAGGGTCTTGGACACCTCGGCCCGGATCACGCCGGCGGTCGCGTCAATGCCCATCGGCGCCGGGCCGGCCGCCCGCCTCGTCCGGCTTCTCGGTCGTGTCCGCTCCCAGCGAAGTGCCGGTAACGTAAAGGAAGACGTCCTCGAGCGTCGGCTGCTTGACGTCCACGCCGAGGATTTTAGAGCCGGTGCGCAGCAGTTCGATGGCATCGGCGAGCGCCGTCTCGGCCCGCGGCAGCACCAGCTTGACCGTCGTCACGCCGTCCTTGAACTCGGCGCTGGCCCGCTCGACCCCGGGCAGCGTTTCGACCGGCCTCGTGTCCGGCTGGCCCTGCACCCGGATCTCGAGCACCTCGGTGTGCGGGATGTCGCGCTTGTAGGCGGCCGGGCTCTTGACGTCGACGATCTTTCCCCGGCTTATGAACGCGATGCGGTTGCAGAGCTCGTCCGCCTCATCCATGTAGTGGGTGGTTATCAGGATGGTCTTGCCCAACCGCTGGTTCAATTCCTCCCTGATGAACTGCCTGATGAACCGGGCAAACTGCGGGTCCAGGCCGAGCGACGGTTCGTCCAGCAGGATCAGGTCCGGGTCGTGCAGGATGGCGCGCGCGACACTGACCTTCTGCTTCATCCCCGACGAGTAGCGCTCGAGCCGCTCGTTCTCGACCTCCTTGAGCCCCAGCAGTTCGACCAGGTAGTCGATCCGCTTGTCACGCTCCTTGCCCGACAGGCCGTAGAGCGCGGCGAAGAAGTTCAGGTTGGCGCGTGCCGACAGCTTCCAGTAGAGCGTCCGCTCGCCCGAGGTCAAAAGCCCGATGCGCTGCCGGCACCAGAGCGAGTCCTTGAACACGTCGCGACCGAGTATCCGGATACTGCCCGCGTCCGGTATCAAGAGCGTCGCGATGCAGCGCACCAGCGTGGTCTTGCCCGCGCCGTTCGGTCCCAGCAGGCCGAACAGCTCGCCCTTGCGAATTGAGAAACTGGCGCCGTCCACCGCCTTCATCGTCTTGCGCCGCAACCGGCGGCCGCGCTTGAACGTCTTGACGACGTCCCGGCACTCGAGCGCGGCCGCGTCCTCGCGCCCGGCCGGTTCGAGTGTGGAGCCAGGTTCTGTCATTAGTCAACCGCCATTCATCACAGGAACTGTCTCGGCGACAGCACGCTGTTCGTCTCTCGACACTGTTCGAGCGCCTGTTCGGTCGCGTCCGCGGCGGCGTCCCAGGTCCACTGCCGCGCCCAGCCGATCGCCTGCCGGCCCAGCCGACCCCGCAGTTCGTCGTCGGTCAGCACCCGGTCGAGCTTTTCAGCCAGGTCCGGGATGTTGCCGTACTCGTAGAACAGCCCGTTCACCCCGTCGCGCGAGCTGTCCACCAGCCCGGGCGAGCGCGCCACCACCACCGGCGTGCCGCAGCCGTTCGCCTCCATCACGATCAAACCCCAGCCCTCCTTGACCGAGTTCTCGACCAGCACCGCCGACCGGCGGTACCAGTTCACTTTCTCGTCCTCGGAGATGAACCCGGTGAACTCGACCGTGTCGCCGAGTTCCAGCTCGGCGGCCAGCTTCTCCAGCCGCGGCCGGTCGTCGCCCGTGCCGACGATGACCGCCCGGAACTCCCGGCCCCGGTCGCGGAGCAAACGCGCGGCCCTGAGCAGGTGGTCGGTGGACTTGTACTTCTTCAGCCGGCCGACGTGCAGCACGACCGGCTCGCGGGCCACGTTCTCGTCCGCGCTGAATCGCTCGAAGTCGGTGCCGGGCGGCACGACCGCTACCCGCTCGGGCCGGATGCCGAGCTTCACCACGTCCCGCTTCGAGCTCTCGGACAGCACCGTGAACCGGCAGTCGCGGTAGGCCCACGGGATGGCGCTCTCGGCCAGCCAGACGTAGGCGGCGAGCGGGAAGAACGCCTCGCGGAAAATGCTGCCGCGGAACAGGTGCATCAGTATCACCAGCACCGGCACGCGCACCAGCCGCGGTGAGTAGAACGGTATCTTGTTCAGGTCGTCCACCACCACATCGTACCCGCCCTCCTCGACGACCCGGCGCAGGTTGCGGCACACCGCGAAGTTGAAAGTCCGGGCCCCGCCCACCCGTATCACCCGGATGCCGTCGAGCGTCTCCTCGGGCGCCGAACCCGGGTAGCGCTCGGCGAGCTGGCAGACCTCGTGCCCGCGCTCGACCAGGCGCCGGAATATCTCCTGCAGGTAGATCTCCGCGCCGCCGGCCAGCGGGTTCCTGGCGCAGCGCCAGTTGATGACCAGTACCTTCACGCGCTCAGTCTATTGACCGGCCCGCGTCGGTCAATGCCTGCTTGACGCGATTCCGCCCGCTCCTATACTCAGCCGATGCGGGGTATCCAACTCGAGCCGGCCCGGGACCTGCTCGCCGGCCTGACCCTCGAAGAACTGGCCCGGCTCTGCCGGGCGCGCGGCATCGCCTGCTCGGGCGGCAAGCCGGCGTTCGTGGGCGCGGTCGCCACCCGGCTCGACCTCGACGACATCGCCGACGCCCTGCTCGAGCTGTTTCCCGCGCGCCGGCCTGCCGGCCGCAGGAAGGCCGGCGACGAGGTCCGGCTCGACCGCGCGCCCCGGCTCGCCGGCGACGCGGCGGTCCAGGTCCTGTCCCGCGCCCGCGCCGGCCAGGGCCGGTTGATGCTCGAATCCGGTGCCCGCTGCCTGCGCTTCCGGCTCGGCAACGTCCCCCTGTTCCTCGAGAACCGCGCCCCGGTAATCGTCGCCGACGCCGGGTCGGCCGCCGCCGACCGCATGTTCGACGGCTTCTCCACCCGACGCCGACTGCACCCGGCTGCTGGCCGCGCGCCGTCGAAGGACCGGCCGTTCATCATCGATGACGGCAGCTACGGCCTGCGCAACGGCCGGCTCAGGCTCGATCTCCGCCGCACCGGGCTGATTTCCTGGCGGGTTGATTTCCTCCGCTGGTCCGCGCGGGCGGCGCGGCCCGAGTACCTGCTCCGCCCGATTGCCTGAGAACTAGAAGCCGGCGAACCGCAGCGCCAGCGCGGCCAGCCCGAGCAGGATGAACAGCCCGACCATGTCGGTCGTGGCGGTCAACAGCAGGCTCGACGCCAGCGCCGGATCCTTGCCCATCCGGGCCAACAGCATCGGCGTCATCGCGCCCAGGGTCGAGCCGACGGTGACGTTCAGCACCATCGCCAGCATCACCAGCCCGCCCAGCAACGGGTTACCCCGCACCAGCACCGCGACGCCCGCCGCCAGCGCGCCCGCCGCCAGCCCGGTCGCCGTGCCCGCGAACAGCCCGACCCGGACCTGCTTCCACAGCAGCCGGCCGATGTCGCCGCGCGTGACCTCGCCCAGCGCCAGCGCCCGCACCACGATATTCGTCGCCTGGTTGCCGGCCGCGCCGCCCATCCCGGCAACGATCGGCATGAACGCCGCCACCACCACCCGGGCCTCGATCGCGTTTCGGAACAGCAGCACCACAGCCGACGCCAGCAGCCCGCCCAGCAGGCTGACGAACAGCCACGGCACCCTGCCCCGGATGCTGCGCGTCACCGGCGCGAAAGCGTCCTCGATGTCGGCTGTCTGGCCCAGCTTGGCGATATCCTCGCTCGCCTCCTCGACCACGACGTCGAGGATGTCGTCCGAGGTGACGATGCCGGCCAGCCGTTCGGCCTCGTCGAGCACCGCGACCGTCGAGTAATCGTACTTGCGCGCCAGCTCGGCGACCTGCTCCTGGTCGTCGAGCACGTGCGCCGCCTCCTGGACCGGGCGCACGATGTCGCGCACCGGCGTGCCGGCCGGGTGGCGCAGCAGGTCGCGCAGGCGCAGGTGGCCGGCCAGCCGCCCGTCGCGCGCGACGACGTAGACAATCGGCGGCTCGTTGTCCTGGGGCGCGGCGCGGCGCACCCGGTCGGTCGCCTCGGCCACCGTGTCCGAGACCGGTATCCGGACGAACTCCAACCGCATGATGCCGCCGGCGCTCGACTCCGGGTACTTGAGCAGTTCGGCGACCTCGTTCCGGTCCTCGTCCGGCAGGCCGCTGATGATGTCCGCCCGCCGCTCTTCGTGGAGCTGGGCGACGACGTCGGCGGCGTCGTCCGAGTCCATTCCCCGGACCAGGCCGCTGATCTCTACGGGCTCCAGGTCGGCAAGAATGACCCGCAGCGATTCTTCGCCGAGTTCGAGCAGCACGTCGGCCGCACGGTCGCAGTCGCACTCGACCAACAGGTCGAACGCCCGCGGCCGGAGTTCGTCCGGCAGCCGGTCGATGACGTCGGCCGCGTCGGTCGGGTGGAGCGGCTTCAGCAGTTCGAGGGCTTCTTCCGTCCGCCCCGCCTCGAGCAGCTCATCGAGCCGGTCGGCGCGGACCGCGTTGTCGGTCCGCTTGTTCTCGTCGCCGCGCGCTTCGAGCATTGGCAATCGTAGCCCGATGTCTCGAAGTGTCAAAGGACAATACGGGGTCCAGGGTTCGCGTGCCGGGTGTTCCGCCTCTCCTCGCTGGACCCCTCGACCCCTGGAATCCACGGCCCCTGTCCTGCCCGGTTGACTGCTGCGGCCCGGGCCGGACAATCTCCCGGTGCTGCTCACCCTCCTGGCGCTGGCCATCGCGCCCGGCCTCGCGCTCGGGCTGTTCTTCTACCTGCGCGACCGGTTCCGCAAGGAACCGCTCTGGCAGCTCGTCATCACCTTCCTGCTGGGCGCGGTCATCCTCATCCCGGCCGCGATAACCTCGGTGATTCTCCAGCGCCTGACCGGCTGGACCTCGGACGAAACCGGCATCCTGCGGCTCTTCCTCGGCGCTCTGCTGGTAGTCGGCCTGGTCGAAGAAGGCTGGAAGTTCCTCGTCGTCCGGGTCTACTCCTACGCCCAGCCCGACTTCGACGAACCCTACGACGGTATTGTCTACGCGGTCGCGGCCTCGCTCGGTTTCGCGACGGTCGAGAACATCCTCTACGTGACGGGCGGCGGCATCGGGGTCGGCATCCTGCGCGCGCTGCTGGCCGTTCCCGGGCACGCCTTCTACGCGGTGCTGATGGGTTTCTTCCTCGGCGAGGCCAAGTTCGCGCGCACCCGGACGCGGGCCGCGCTCTACCAGGCCGCCGGCCTCGGCCTGGCGGTGGTCGCCCACGGGCTCTACGACTTCATGGTATTCTCGGCCGGCCAGCACCCGCTGATGCTGCTGATGCTGCCGGTGTTCGGCGCGCTCACCTGGGCGGTGTTCTTCACCGCGACCCGGGTCCAGGCCGAGAAATCCTTCCGGCGCCGGCCCGACCTTGTCCGACTCGCGGCCGGCGACTCGGGCGGCACCGGCGACGAAGACCGGCCCGACGCCGGCTAATCCCGGCCGGCGCGGTTGAACTCGGCGACCGCCGCCTCGGACAGCGGGTGGTCGGCCAGCCGGAGAATCAACTCCAGCGGCAGCGTCAGGTGCCGGGCCCCGGCCAGCAGCGTGGCAATTGCCTCCTCGGGAGTCTTAATGCTCGCGGCCAGCATCTCGGCCTCGCTCTCGCACGCATCCAGCACCTGGGCGATCTCGGTCACCAGCCCGAGTCCGTCGCCCTGCAGCCGGGTCGCGCGGCTGACATAGGGAATCACGTAGCGCGCCCCGGCCTCGCACCCGACCCAGGCCTGCGCGCCCGAGTAGACCGCGGTCAGCGCGCAGGGCACCTCGGGCGAAAGCCGCACCACCAGCGCCATGTTCTCGGTCGAGGCCGGTATCTTCAGCACTACCTTGTCCGGGTCGAGCGCGTGGAACCGGCGGCCTTCGTCCTCGCGCGCGGCCAGCGAACTGCCGGTCACCTGGTAGAATACCGGCCCGGGCGAGACCTCGCCCAGCCGGCGGATGATCGTGGCCGGGTCGCCTTCGGCCCGCGCCATCAGCGTCGGGTTGGTCGTTATCCCGCCGACCCAGCCGAGCGCCATCGCCCGCCGGGCCTCGCTCACGCTCGCGCTGTCAAGGAATATACCCATCAGCTCGTCCCTTCCGCACTTCTCATTTCACTGCTCTGGTTTCTGACTTCTGCTCTCTTCCCGGTCGCCCTTCGCCGCTTTGCGCTCTGCGATCAGCAATCTGCACTCTGAAATCGTCTTCCTTCACCGCTTCTGACTTCACTGTTCTGCCTTCTGTTCTCTGACTTCGTCGTTGCCTTCGTGCCTTTGTGGTTGGCTGTCTTGCCGTCTCATCCCGCCGGCTCGTTGGCGCCCGCGAAGGACAGCACCTCGTCCAGCCGCGGCATCGAGGGCTCGGCGCCCTCCCGCGTGCAGGCGAGCGCGCCGCAGGCGTTGGCGAACCTCACCGCCTCGTCCAGCCCCCGGCCCCGCGCGACCATCACCGCCAGCCCGGCCCGGAACGCGTCGCCCGCGCCGGTCGTGTCCACCGCCCGCACGCGAAATCCCGGGAACTCGCGCACGCCCCGGCCGTCAATCACCAGCGCGCCGGCGGCGCCGCGCGAAATCACCACCGCTTCCAGCTCCTCGTCGTACAGCTCGCGCGCCCACTCCTCGGGCGAATCGCAGTCGGCCAGCATCTGGGCCTCGACTTCGTTCGGCACCAGGAAGTCGATCGGCCAGTCGATATTCTCGCAGTGGGCGTGAACCGGCGCCGGGTCCAGCAGCACCAGGGTGCCGTGGCGCCGGGCGATGTGCGCCGCCGCCTGCGACGCCTCGGGATTGACCTCGAACTGGAGCATCAGCACGTCGGCCGCGGCGATGCGGTCCTCTGCGGCTTCCACGTCGGCCGGCGTCAGCGCGAGATTCGCCCGGGGCACGCCGATGATGCTGTTGCCGCCATCCGGGTACACCGTCGGCGAGGCGACCCCGGTGCCGTGCTCCGGGTCGGCGCTCACGAACCGGGTGCTTATCCGCTCGTCGTGCAGCCGGCGGATGAACCGGTCCCCGAACTCGTCCCGGCCCACCCGGCCGACCAGCGTCGTCTCGGCGCCGAGCCGGTGGCAGGCGATCGCCTGGTTGAACCCCTTGCCGCCGAGGAACATTGCGAACCCCTCGCCCAGCAGGGTCTCGCCCGGCTTCGGCCGGTGGCCGACCCGGAACACCAGGTCCATCACCATACTGCCGACCACGACGACTCTCGGCTGGCCGCCTTTCATCGCGGCAATACTAACCCCGGCCGCCCGGCGAAGCAAGCCGCGGGGTTGACAATCGGCGCGGACTTGGCAATCTCTTGGCAGGTGATCCGGTCCATCCCGGCAATCTTTGCCGCCCTCGTCCTGCTCGGCGGGTGCTCGTTCGACGAAACCCCGGCCGGGCCTCATACGCGCGTGCTTGTGTACAACCGCACCGGGTTCGACTTCTCGCTCGACGGCGACGCGGTCCCGTACGGCAACTCGGGTGAGCTATTCCTGCCCCACGGCGAGTCGCGACGAGCCGGGCTGTTCCGGGACGGCGCCGAGTTCGCCGTGCTCGCCTTCACCTCGCTGGTGCCCGTCGGTGCGACCGACACCTGCGACGCCGCGGTCACCGTCTACGAACTCCTCCCCGGCGAAATCACCCTGCTCGAATTCAGCCCCTGGTTCGACGTCGCGCTGGAGGACGGCCGGTGAGACTCACCGCCGCACTCGCGCTCGCGGCCCTGCTGCCGGCCACGGCCTGCGACGGGGACGGCATCGTCCCGGATTTCGAGCCGCCCGCGGTCCGCGTCGTCTACCCTTCCGACCAGGACACCCTCGGACCGGGCCCGAACGCGCTGCGCTGCATCGCCACCGACAATGTCGGCATCCGCTGGATGTCGTTCTGGATCCGCGGCGAGTTCATCGGCATCGCCCGGTTCGACCGGGGCGACACCTACGAGATATGGTGGGAATGCTCAAAGGAGGCGTTCACCTCCTACACCCTTTCGGCCGTGGCCGAAGACGAAGCCGAAAACAGCAACAGCGACAACGTCACGGTGCACATACGAAGATGAATCAACCAAGTCGACACCAGGGTTCGTCGCGCCGCCGCCGGCGCCGCCGGCCGGCCGGCGGCCCGAGGCCGCCGGCCCCGAACCAGGCCCAGAACATCCACGGCTTCCCGCTCGAGGACGACGAGGAATACCCGGGCGAAACCCCGGCCGAGCGCGAGCTCTGGAAACAGCTCCACCGCCTCAACTCCGACGACTGCAAGTTCACCCGCGGCCACCACGTCGGCCAGCACCTCGCCTGCTTCGCCTGCCCGGAAAAGCGGCTTGCCATCGAGGTCATCACCGGGCCGATCACCGGCGAGCAGCGCGGCCGGGACAACGAGCTTATCGGCTTCGGCTGGCGGACGCTCCGGTTCACCGAGAGCGAGGTGCAAAACGAACTGGCCGCGGTCCTCGCCCTGGTCGAGAACGCTCTCAAGTCCGCCACCCGGCCCCCGGCCCCGCAGCCGAACAAGCTCCGCCGCTTCGGCCCGCCGCGCCGCTTCGGCCCGGACCGACCGCCGCGCCAGCCCGGCCAGCACCGGGGCGACCGCCGCGGGAGAGCCGACTGGAACCGTTGAACCCGGGCCGGCGCGTTTCGGGTCACTCCTCCCAGAGCTCGTCCAGTTGCGCCCGGGCGTCGGTTTCGGGCTCGATGTCGATTTCCACCGGGTCCTCCATCCCGTAGCGCACCACCCGCCCGTCCATCAGCCGCGCGACTTCGGGCGTCACGAACCGGCTGAGCTGGGCGTAGATGTGGGCGTCGCCCATCCAGTGCTTGCGGGTGTAATAGCGCAGCGGGAAAAAAACCGCCAGCCGGTCGCGCGCCCGGGTCACCGCCACGTAGAACAGCCGCCGCTCCTCCTCGACCTGCTCGTCGTCGCCGGTCGCCATGTCCGACGGTATCATCCCGTCGGCCGCGTGGATGACGTACACCGACTCCCACTCGCAGCCCTTGGCCGAGTGCATCGTCGAGAGGATGAGGAAATCGTCGTCCTTGTGCGGCGGCCCGGCCAAATCGGCGGTGGACTGGGGCGGGTCGAGGGTCAGGTCGGTGATGAAACTCTGCCGCGACCGGTAGCGCTCGGCAATGTTCTCGAGCTGCTCCAGGTCGCGCGCCCGCGGCAGCGGGTTGTCGTAGAGCCGCGCCAGCAGCGGCTCGTAGTAGTGGCGCAACTGCTCGACCTGGCCCGCCACGCCCAGCTTCCGCCCGGCGCGGCTCACGGTCAGCAGCACCTCGACCAGCCCGGCGAACCCCTCGCGCGCCGATGCCGGCACCGTGAAATCGTCCAGGCTCGCGAGCTGGAGCTGGTGCTCGTTGAGGTGCTCGATGACCCGGCGTGCGGTCTTCGGCCCCACGCCGTCCAGCATCTCCAGCACCCGGTGCCAGCTCATGTCGTCGCGCGGGTTCTCGACAATCCTGAGCAACGCCAGCAGGTCCTTGACGTGCGCCGCCTCGATGAAGCGCAGCCCGCCGTACTTGTGGAACGGGATGTTGCGCCGCGCCAGCTCGATCTCCAGCATGTCCGAATGATGCCCGGCGCGAAACAGCACCGCCTGGTCCTGCAGCGGCACGCCAGCCTCGCGTCGCGCCAGCACGTGCTCGCAGACCATCCGGCACTGCTCGGCCTCGTCCACGCAGGTCACCAGCAGCGGCTTCCTCCCGCCCTTGCGGTTCGACCACAGGTTCTTGGTGTACTTGAACTGCGCCGACGCCATCACCTGGTTCGCCACGTCCAGCACCGGCTGCACCGACCGGTAGTTCTCCTCCAGCGTGACGATGGTCGTGTTCGGGAACTGCTCCGGGAACGCCAGGATGTTGCGCACCGTCGCGCCCCGGAACATGTAGATGCTCTGGGCATCGTCGCCGACCACGGTGATGTTCTTGTTCTGGTGGCGCAGACCCTGCAGGACTTCGGCCTGGATGATATTCGTGTCCTGGTACTCATCCACCAGCACGTGGTCGAACATCCCGCCGATGTGGTCGCGCGCCTCGGGCACCCCGAGCAGCGCCTGCCAGAATATCAACAGGTCGTCGTAATCAAGAATCTGCCGGTCGGCCTTGCGATTAGTGTACTCGGTGAATATCTGCCTCAGCCCCTTCTCGGCCTCGGCGCACCACGGGTACTCCTTCTCCAGCACGGTCGAAAGCTTCTCGCGGGCGTTCACCATCCGCGAGTAAATCGCCCGGACGGTCGTCTTGCGCGGGAACCGCTTGTCCTTGCCCGCGAACCCGAAGTCGTTGCGAATCATCCCCAGGAGGTCGGCCGAATCCCCCTCGTCCGCCACCGAGAAATCGGGCGACAGCTTCACCGCCTTGCCGTACATCCTGAGCAGCCGGTTGCCGACCGCGTGAAACGTCCCGCCCCACACCCGGTGCGTGTCCTGCCGCGACAGGGACATCGCCCGGTCAATCATCTGCTGGGCCGCCCGGCGCGTGAACGTCAGGAGCAGGATCCGCTCGGCCGGCACGCCCTGGCTCACCAGCCACGCCACCCGGTACGCCAGGGTCCGCGTCTTGCCCGTGCCCGCGCCGGCGATTATCAGGAGCGGCCCGTCGCCGTGCGTCGCGGCCTTCAACTGCTGCGGGTTGAGCGCCTTGGCCCAGACCGACGGCGCGTCAGGACCGCAGATATCGTGCTGTTTCACGCGCGCTGATTATAGAATGGCCGTCAGCCGCCACAAGCGGTGACATGATGCGGCGTCGTCATCTACCTTGAGGCTCCGTCGCTGTCCATCGAGATTCCAAGGTACGCCCTGCCGGGTTTTCGGCCGCCTGCGCGGTTCTGGCTGTCTGCTGCGGGCTGTTGGCCGACGCCCGCCTCGCCCCGCGCAGCTTCTCCCTCATCGGGGCCAGCGGCTCACGGCCTGCGGGCCGCAAGCTGTCTCTTGCTGTCGGCTGTCGCCCTCAGTTCCCCAGGTGGAACTCGAACGTCTCCAGGTGCTGCTCGGACGCCTGCTTCAGGTTGGCAAACACCTCGGCCACGTCGGCGGGAAGCTCCTTCTCAAGGAACACCCGGTACATCTCGATATTGTGCTTTTCGCCCTCGACGCAGGCCGCGAGCGCGGCGCGGACCGTTTCGGTCGGAACGACGTGCTGCGCGCCCCGGTTCTCCGGCAGCTTGAAACCGTGCTCCCTGAACAGGGTCTCGAGCGATTCTATGTGCCTGCGCTCGGACTCCACGATGTTGCTGAACGGCCTGACTTCGCCATGCCGGCCCAGCACGTCCAGGTATTCGGCCTCGGCCAGGTGCTCATCCTGGATCGCGTAGGTCAACATCTGCTCAAGCGAAAGCTCGCCCTCTTTGGCGAGCGCGCCCTGCGCCCCGTAATCGGCGTCAACCGCGACGGAGAGCTGCGTCGTCGGCGTGACCGCCGGCGCCGCGGCCTCTTCCCGGCCGCCGCAACCGGCCAGCACGAGGCCCAGGATTATCACTGCGAGAACTGCTCTTTTCACCACTGCTCCCTTCGTTTGACTGTTAGACCGCCGCGCCCCGCGCCCGGGTTCTGCCCCGGCCGTCTCCGGCCGCAAGCCGACAGCACTCTCGCCTCCTGCCGGCCATTCGTCATTGGGTATTGGTGATTGGGGCCAGGCATTTGGTGCTTCGGGATTAGGGATTAGGGATTGGGCATTAGGTATTAGAGATTAGGCATTAGGTATTAGGTATTTGGGATTAGGGATTAGACCCTGTCCCCTTCTGCCCTGCCGTCAGCCGCAAGCCGTCTCATCCGCAGTCTCCAGACCTGTCTTGTGTCCAAACCGGCGTAGAGAAAGGAGCCCTGTCGTGAGAAAATCGCAGTTCAATGCCATTGTCAACATCATCGGGT
>JAFGQF010000218.1 GCA_016935775.1 Caldifarciminota bacterium | reverse complement strand
CCGAGGTACTTGCGAACCACCGGCGCCGCGCTGGTCAACCTGGCGCCAATCCAGACCCCGACGACCTTGCCCGCGGTTCGCCCGAGCACGTAGAGCGCCGCCACCAGCGCGACCAACCAGGTCATCTCTCCCAGGCGCAGGTGGGCACCGACCAACACGAAGAACAGCACGTAGATCGGCGGGGCGAACCGCTGCACCGAATCGAACACCTCGTCGCCGGCCTTGCCGGCCAGGTTCGAGAACACCGCCCCGAGGATCATCGCGGTGAGTATCAGGTCCACCCCCAACGCCTGGGCGGCGCCGACCACCAGCAACACGCAACCCAGTGCGAATGCCATTGTCAGGTCCTTCTCCCGCACGTGGCGGTACGCGAACCTCAGCCCGACGCCGGCCAGGCTACCCAGCAGCACCGCACCCAGCAGCTCGTAGAGCGGCTGGGCGATTGCGCGGAACAGGGAAAACGTGCCGCCCCCGGCGATCACCTTGGCGATAGACGACGCGAACCCGAACAGCACCAGCGCCAGGCCGTCATCCAGCGCGACCACCGCCAGGATCATCGTTGTCAGAATGCCCATCGCCCGGTACTCCCAGAGCACGTTCGCCGTCGCCGCGGGTGCGGTGGCCGATGCAATCGCACCCAGGACCATCGCCAACGGCCAGTTACCCGACACCAGGCCGACCAGCACGGTCACCACCACGAACGCACCCAACCCCTCCGCGACCAGGATCACCAGCACGCTCCGGCCGTACCGGCGGAACAGGCTCAGCTTGAGCTCGCCGCCGATCTTGAACCCGACAATCCCCAGCGCCAGCAGGCTGAGTGGAGTCAGCGCCTGGAGCGTCGCCTCGTCGATCAGGCCCAGCGCGCTGCCTCCCAGGCCGAGGCCGATCAGAATGTAGGCAACGACCTGGGGTATCCGCAGCCGCTTGAGCAGCCGGGCCCCGACGGTTCCAAGCAGCACCGCCAGCGCCACCGTCAGCAGGACGTTGAGGTTGACGTTCACCGGGCGTGCCTTCGGCACGAAGTCCGTCGGTTCTGAGGCTGCCACCGACCCGCGCGCCAGCGCGACCACGCGATAGCGGTAGCGCTGACCGGGCTGAAGTTCGTTGTCTATGTACTGCGGGTGCAGGCGGGCGGCCGTGCCCAGGGTATCCCATTGCTCGTTGCCATGGGTCTGGCGCAGTACGCGGAACCCACTGACGCCGGAGTCGTCCGGAACCTCCCAGCCCAGGACATTGGCCCGGCCATCCTCGACATGGACCTGGTGGACATCAACTCCAGCCGGAGGTTGGAGGACAACTGCAAACAGCAGCGACAGCAGCAACATTGTTCGTTATCGATGCCGCTAGTCGGCCTCCCCGAACACCTGTCCGGTGAACACGAACAACCGGGTCTGCCGGTCCCGCCAGGCCCGGGGCGGCAGCCCGGCCTTCAGGCAGGTGTGGTCGAGGAACTGGTCGCGGTTCCATCCCTGCTCAACCGGGACCTGCGGTAGTAACAACCCGGAGTTGAACCCGTGCCGCACAACCAGCCCGTGTCGCCCGACCTCGACCGAGTCCGGGTCGGCAGTCTCCCGGAGTGGGCTCAGAACCGTTATCTCGATATCAATCTCGCCCAGTTCCTCAGGCCGAACCGCCGGGAACCTCGGGTCCTCGGTCGACGCCGCCACTGCCATGTCGGCCACCGCCTCGTACAACGGCTTGACGGCCTCGACGTAACCGATGCAGCCGCGCAATTCACCTTGGCGGTGCAAGGTCACGAACGCTCCCCGCTTCTCGGCCAGCCGGGGCGTGGCCGGTTCCCCCGTCGGCCGCCTGCCGGTCCGGATGTACTCTTCGAGCGTCTTCCGGGCAATCGCCAGCAGGCTCTGCTGCTCATCGGCGGACAGGTCACCTCCAGCCGCCTCCGCCTGCTTCTTGACCCCTGCAACGTCCTCGCCGGTCGCTACGAAGGCGGTCGCGCTGTAACCGACACAGTAGCCGCCTCGCTCACCGGTGACATCGTTCGAATTCGTCTGGTGCAGCAGCACCGCGCTGTCCGCACCCAACTCGCGCGCCGCGACCATCACCGCGACCACCGGGTCGCCCCCGCACGCCTGCGCCTCGCGCGCGCGCAGCGCGTCGAACAAGGCCCGGGCGTCGAAACCGGCCAGCAAACCGCCGGTGACGCTGTCGGTCCGCTTCGCGTCGTCATACGACTCCCCGTGGTACAGGTCGGTCGAGGCCAGCAGCAGCACCTTACGCCCCTTGCTCGCCGAGGCAATCGCCTTCCCCACCGCCTCACACTGCTCCCACGTCGGCTGGAGCAGCATGACGGGCACGATGCGGAAGTCATTCATCACCCGCTGCAGGAATGGCACCTGCACTTCGAGCGAATGCTCCTGCACGTGTGCGGCCGGCATATCCGCAAGGAAATCGGATTCCTTCAGCAGCGCCTTTGCCAGATCCTCGTCAATCGCCACCTCGCCCAGCGGCGTCTTCCACTTCCCCTTCGCGTACACCGCCGCCTTATCGACGAACGCCCGGTGGCTCGGCCCGACCATCACCACGGTCACGGAATCGGAATCCTTCATCAGGTTGAAGGCATGCGCCGCGGTCGGCCCTGAAAAGGGATACCCGGCGTGAGGAACCTGAATCGCGATAACCCGGCCCGGTACTTCGGGCGCCGGGTTGTCGGTCAGCAGTGCGTCAACCATCGCAGCCAGGTCCTCGGGCCGGCCAGGGTAAAACTGCCCGGCAACTGCGGGCTCTCTGGTCATCTTCGCCTCCTCAGGGCCGGCGCACGCCAGCCCGGTCGCCAACAACAGCAACACAATCATCAGCATGGCTATGCGGAACCGGGCATTCTATGCCTGTTGCCGGCGAGGGTCAACGGACCGGCTGGACCACGGCCTCGGACCACTTCCCGCAGCGATCGCCGTACCGGTCGATGACCTGGCCCGCACGGAGAGTTTCGATTACCTCGCACCGATTCGGACAACCGTCACATTCGAAAGCCCGGGTTTCGAACTCGATGTCCGCCGTCCCGAACCCATCGAAACGAGTCTGCCGCCCCTCTGTCTCCTCCATTGCCAGGATGGCCGCCCCGACCGCACCCATCACCAGGAAGTGCTCGGGCACCGTCACCGGTTGCCCCAGTGCCCGCTCGAACGCATCTCTGACCCCGACATTGGCCGCCACCCCGCCCTGGAACAGCACCGGCGGTCTGATTTCCTTGCCCCGGGCTACAGTGTTCATGTAGTTCCGGACAATCGCGTCACAGAGCCCGGCAACTATGTCGCTGGTGGCAATCCCGAGCTGCGCCTTGTGGATCATGTCGCTCTCGGCGAATACCGTGCACCGGCCGGCGATGTTCACCCGGTGCTTGGCTTTGAGTGCGAGCCCGCCGAAATCCTCGATCGGAATGCTGAGCCGTGTCGCCTGGTGATCCAGGAAGCTGCCGGTACCGGCCGCGCAGACGTTGTTCATCGCGAAATCAACCGGAATTCCGTCGCGCAGGATGATGATCTTCGAGTCCTGCCCGCCGATCTCGAGCACCGTCCTCGCTTCGGGATGGAAGCGGCAGGCGGCAACCGCGTGGGCGATGATCTCGTTCTTGACTATATCGGCTTGGACGATGACCCCGGCCAGCCGGCGTGCCGACCCGGTCGTGCCGGCACCGCTGATGACGGTTTCACCGCCGACCATTTCCCCGAGTTCACGCAACAGCCGGCGGATCGCCACCACCGGGCTGCCCTGCGTCCGCAGGTACCGGCTTGCCAGTACCTGCGCGTCGCGGTCTATCACCACGCCCTTGGTTGAAATAGACCCGACGTCAATCCCGAGATATGCTTCGCTCACGAGACCTCCTCCTCAGCATGTCGACATAAGCCTCGAGCCGGGTCTGCAACCCGGTTCGCGACGTGTGCTCGTCGAAAGACAACGAGAGCACCGGCACTCCCGTGTCCTCGGTGAGCTGCTGCAGCGCCTCCAAAGCAATGTTCTCGGGCATGCAGGTGAACGGGTAGACGTGGACGATCCCGTCGACGCGGTCATGCTCGACGAAGTGAATGGCCTCGCCGACCGTCCGAAGCGCCTCGCCACCCGGGCACTCTCTAAGATAGCGACGAGCGAGACGGCGCGAGCGGTAGAAGCTCCAGTCGAGGTGCAGCAGGTGTCGCAGGTGGTGCAGCAAGCTCCGCTCAAAGACCACCTCGACGCCGAGCCGGGCCAGCTCCTTCTCGATATCGCCGTTGGCAAACTGCTCAATCATGAAGAAGATCTCTCCCACCAGCCCTACCCGCAGTACCGGCCGACTGCCGTTGCACCCGAGCAGCCGTCGAAGGCTGCGCCGGGCCGCCCGGATCTCGCTTGTTGACCGCGCTGCCTCGAGCAACTCGAGCGCGCGCGGCTTGAGCCGTTCGGTTCCCGCGAAATCCAGCGCCCGGCGACGATTCAGCAACGCTCGAAACTCGTGTGTCAGGCCGGCCTTGTAGAACATCACGGCGACCGATCTGATAACCCGGGTTGGCGACACTCCGAACGTCACCGGCATCAACCGGAACAGGAAGGCGTAGGGAGAATACTGAGACACCGGTATTAGCCGGAATGGACGCCCGCTGCGTGCCAGCGCGCGTTCCTGCAGGTAGTGGTAGTAGCCGAAACGGCACTTGCGCGCGCCTGCTGCCATGAAGACGGTATCCGCACCCATATCCAGCGCTTCGAGGAAATTGCCCAGCGTTATCTTGAACGGCATGCAGATCAGCTCGGGAGACGCCTCGACCCCGGCCTCCAGTGTTTTCTTGGATGTTGCGGGCGGCAGCACGACCTCACCCCCGAGGTCCTCGACGAATGTCTTGAGCGCGTAGGTGTCATAGCCCAGCAAAGGAAAGGTGGCCTTCATTGTCAATCGGCTCGCTACGCCGCCCGGGTCAGCTGCTGGCGACGCTGGGAAAGTTCAAGGAAAGCCTCGATCCGAGTCACCAGTCCGGCGGTTCCGGTATGCTCGTCCAAAACAAGCTGCAGGAAAGGCACGCCGCGCCGCCCGGCTTCCTCCTTCATGAACTCGGCAATCAACGAGTCCGGCCCGCAACCCATCGAAACCAGCACGCACACACCGTCGACGCTTCCAACCAGGAACCGAAAGGCGTTGTAGAGCTCACGCTCGAACACCCAGCGGATGCTCTTGGCGAATCCCTGCCTGCCGCGCAGCACAGACTCCGGCAACTCGTCCTTGGTTACCAGTCGGTATCCCTGCTTTCGGAAGGCGCTGATGATCGGCTGGCCGATGTAGTCGTCTTCGATATTGTAGAAGTGACCAATCAGCGCAATCCGCTTCTCGCCGGGTTCCAGTCGCAGAGCCACGGGCGGACCGGCCAGCAGGCTCCGTGCGCGGGCCAGAGATCGAGCTGCGCGCAACGGACTCCCGCACATCTCGACACCGGCCCGGAAGTGAGGCCAAAGGAAATTGCGCTTTATCGACGGAGCGATCAACCGGGTACCGTCGCCCAGCATCATCCTCGCGATGTCGACGATGCCGATCATCTTCGGGCAAGCGTACAGCTCATCCTCCAGCCACACCATCCTGGGCAGGAACACCGCGTCAACTCGACCCTTCAGGTCGGCAATGTGACCAGCGATGATCTTGATCGGCAGACAGACCTCGCTGGAGACATGCTGAAGGCCAAGTTGCAGGAGTTCCTTGTCGGTCCGGCGAGTCACGACCGGCTCGACGCCTAGACCGGCCAGGAAGCGCTCCCAGAATGGGCCGTAGCGGTAGTAGAGCAGCGCCCGGGGGATTCCTACGCGCATCGTCGGATTGTAGAGTGAGCGTCTCTCAAGTCAAACGCCGGTTCTGCTCCGCGTTCACACGGGTACTTGGGGCTCTCGGTCCACGAACACCGCCGGTTCGGCACCCAACCTTCTGACCCGCGCTTGGACGACAGCCAGACCACAACCCAGCTCATCAGGTGAGTGAGAATCTGAACCAATAGTAAACAGGGCTACACCGGCCGACCTGGCCCGGCTGAGTATCGCCAGACTCGGGTAGGGTTCAGCCTGGCCGCGCCTGATGGCCGAGCTGTTGACTTCAATCCCGACACCGTGCTCGGCCAGCCGGGTCAAAGCCAACCCGGTCCTTTCGTCGGCAACTTCACTGAACTCCTGCGCACCGGCCGTCCCCTGCCAGCACGGCAACAGGTACTTCCGGTAGATATCCAGATGGGCAATGCAGTCGAACAATCCACACGACCCGGCCACCTCCAGGCAGTCGAAGTAGCGGTTGGCGGCCCACCGGGCTCCCTTCGAGACGACCAACTCGCGCATCTGCTCGACCTCCCGACGACTGCTGATTGCCACGTGGTCCAGGCAGTGAATGGCGCCGAGAACGTAGTCAAAGCGGTGACTGCCAAGCAACTTGCCGACAATGTCGTCGACTCCGGGCTCGTAACCCACCTCGACGCCCGCGAGGATTCTCAGGTTAGGAAAGTCCACACGCGCCCGCGCGATATCACCCAGGTACTGCACCGGCCAGTCCGAACTGACCGGCTGGCGTCGGCCGCGCACCATCACCCACTCAATCCCGGACCGCTCGGGGTCTGGCTCATAGTGAGTCGTGAAGCAAATCCCCGAGAGCCCGATCTCCATAGCCCGCCGGCAGTATTCCTCGATGCTCCCGGTCGCGTCAGGTGAGTAGTCCGGGTGGACGTGACAGTCGAACATCAGTTCAGTCCCAGTCGCAGCTGCCCGGCACAGTCGAACGTCACCGCGTCCTCGATAGTCGTGCCAAGCTTGGCGGCGATCTCGACTCCACCGCCGAACAGAACCGCCGCGCTCGTGCCCAGGCGCCAGCCGGGCCGGCTGGTGGTGTAGTGCTGGCCGATTCTCATCACCCCGGGCTCGCTCCAGTACATCCGCGCTCCCTTCCCGCTGGTCATGACACGAGCGACCGCAGCTGCCAGCCGCACCGGGCCTGCCCGTCTGTAACCCGCCATTCCCAACAGAACTCCACGGCCGCTCCGATCCTCGGGGTAACGGTCTTCAACTACGAGGCTGACTGCATCGACGGATGAAGACCGGCAGGTAAGCTCGACGTGGGCGTTGCGCTGGCGCTGGTTCACCTGACGAAACTGCCAACCGAGCCTTAGCTCGGCGCGGAACCATTCCACGACCTGCACGAGCCGCAGTTCGACATTGGCCGGCAGCGAGTCTTCATCGTAGTCGCGGTAGGTGCGCCCGCTCAGCGATGCCGAGAAGCCTCCGGAATCATAGCCAAGGCCCACCCGGGCGTTGAGACGGTCCCGGCGATTGGTCAGAGTGCGCCAGCGACCGTGGGGCGCGGAGAACCTCGCCGAATAGCCGGTCACGGCCAGCCCGGCGCTCAGGCCCTGCCACGAACCGTCCAGCTCCAGACCGCCGGCAATACCGCCGCCTGATGAACCGGCCAACTCCGTGCCCAACCGGTAACCGCCGGTTACCAGGTTCCCGGATACGCCGCCGGTCACCACCTGCCGGCCATGAAAGGAGTTGCTGGAATCAGCGGGTGCGAACTCCCGGTCGAAAGCTGCCAGCCCCAACTGGCCGCTGACACTGGCCTGACCTAACCGCTTGCCGAGCATCACCCCGGCGGCGAGTTCGGCAACCAGATCCCGTTCGGCTCGCGCCGCTGAGTCGTCATGTAAACCGTCAAGCCTCAACCTGGCCACCGTCCCGTCGGGATTCAACCGCGCGTCGAGCATCCGCTGGGAACCGAAGACCGACGCATGCCAGCCCTTGCGGCGGAGCTCGAAGCCCAATCCGCGCAACGCCCTTGTTTCCGCAGCAGAATGTAACGTGCGCAGACCCGTCGGGCCGGTCGCCCTGCTGCCGGCCTGCTCGACCGGGCTGCGATGTGGACCGCTGTGGACAATCCCCAGCCCGACACCGCAGGTGTAGTTGCCGATGACAGCACCGAATACTCCATCCCAGTACTGCAGACCGAGTCCCAGCCAGTCAATCGAAGCCGGCTCGCCTCGATCCTTCTCCGCCAGCGCCACTCCCAGCCACGAACCCCGGACAACCTGTGCCCGGCCAAACCAGCCGGAACGCCCGGCTCCCCCGGCCACTGAGTCAGTTCCGACTCGCATGAGCAAGCTCCCGTTCAAGCCGGCGGGTTTGGCCCGCGACACGACCAGCATCGGGACAACCACCCGGAGCAGCTCCGGAGAGACACCCGGAACCAGTCCAAGTTGGGCCACATCCAAGAAAGCACCAGCCGAATCTCGAAACCGGACAATCCGGTCTGCCAGCAAGGGATTCAGCCACGGTATCGAGCCCAACTCTTCCCGCCCCGCTTTGTTCAAGTCAAGAGGGTGAGTGAACAGGTACTCGGTTTGTTCTTGCAGCCCGGCCACGTCTTCGTCCGCCACCGTCTCCGGGAACGGTGTCCATACCGCCAGTGAGACGCAGGACGCCAGGATCATCAGTGCCACGCTACCGTGACCCCCAAATGATGAGACTCCCCCAGCTGCGGATGAAAGCCGTAGGCGTAGTCCAGCCCGACCGGGCCGACCCGAACTCCGAGCCCGCCTCCGAAACGCAGAGGAGCGGTCCCGACACCGGCGCGGATTGCCAGTTGGGGAATCAGCAGGAACTCACACCCGAACCCGGCGGAGGTGCTGCCCGAGCAGTAGGTCGCGTCGGCTGCCAGGATGAGCTCGTCAACCGGAGAATACTCGAAACCAGCCAGGAACCTCGGCGGGATCAGGCCGGCCGACCCGATGTCCGGCCGGTTCAACGACCGCCCTGCCGCACCCAGACGAAAACGGCCAACCTGCCAGAGCATTCCCAGGTCAACCGCAGGCGCGGCCCGGATGCCGCGCACTCCCTGGTCCACGAGCAGCCAGTGCAGCCCGAGCCCCACGGCCAGTTGCCTGCCCGGTCGGTAGGTTCCGCATGCGTAGACATCCACCTCCCGGAAGCGATCGAACCCGAGCGAAGCTGTCCCAGCCATTACCGACCATGAAGACCGGCCCGCAGCAACGCGCACATCGAGATGGTCGACGCCGGCAAGGCCATAGGGCCGCCAGTAGTCCGCCGACAGTACGAGGAAGTCAATTGCCGCCGCTAGCGCCGGGTTCACCGACGACGCGGACTGCCAGCTGCCGGCAGCGGCAGCCACCAGCCCAGCTTCTCTCACGCCAGGTTGCTGGCACTCAAATGCCAGCAACAGAATCAGGTGCAACACGAGCCCGGCCTGGCTCGGGAAGGCAGCGGCCCGGTAGCTGCGCCCGAGGCTACTTCACGTAGAAAAGAAACCGCCCGCAGTTCGGACAGGCCACGACCTCGGTACGACAGCGCACGGCGAGCTCTGACGGCAGCTTGACGTAGCAGCCGCCGCAGAACTCGCGTATCACCTGCACGACAACACGCCCGCCGTATCGCTTCATTATCCGATGATACTGCGCCAGCAACTGCGGGTCGATCTTCTTGGTGAGCTTCGCACGCTCGCGCTCGGCGGTCTTGATGAACTCGCTCGATGCCTTCACCCCCTTGAAACCAACTGCCTGGTAGTCCTCGGAGTCGATGTCCCGCAGGATGAGATCGAACTCCTCGAGCGAACGCAGGGTTTCGATCTTGGGGTTCATCGAATCTTGCCTTCGAGTTTCTCGACCAGCTGGACGAACTCCTCGGGAGTCTGGGGGTCAAAGAGACGTTTCTCCTTGGCCAGTTCCTGGCATACCATCGCCACGCGTCCAAGCGTGATCAGGTACTGGTTTCCGCGGTCCTGGGGCGGGGCGACTATCAGGAAGAACAGGTGGGCCGGCTTCTTGTCGATCGAATCGAAGTCTACCCCCTTCACCGAGCGGCCCACGGCTACCTCGAGCTTGTCGGTGAGCAACGAGCGACCGTGTGGGATGGCAATGCCCTTGCCAATGCCGGTCGAACCCAGCTCCTCACGCTTCAGCAGGGTCTGGAGAAGCTGCTCGGCACCGTCGCCGGGCTTCACCATCCGGACGAGTTCACGCAGCACGTCGTTCTTCTTGCGCGCCTTTATGTCGAGGTCGATTCTCTCGGGCAGCAGCAGAGATGTCAGGTTCACGTCAAGCCCTCCTGTTAGCGGTCGCTGGCGATCCGCACGCGCGGCCGATGGTCACGCCTCCGTGGCCGGGAAACGCTCCTGCGGCAGGTCCCCCCACAGTCGCTCCAAGCCATAGAACTGGCGGACATCGCTGAGAAAAATATGCACCACGACGGTGATGTAGTCAAGCAGGACCCAACGCCCGGCGTCAGATCCCTCCTGGTGATGGCAGCGTTCGCCGCGCTCGGCCAGTTGCTCGACGGTTGCCCGGGCCAGCCCCTGGGCGTGGACTGTCGACCCGGCCGTCGCGACGACAAAGTAGTCGGCCAGCGAACTGTGACCCGTAAGGTCCATCACGGTCACATCCTCGGCGTGCCGGTCGACCAGCAGCCGGGCGATTGTCCTGGCCAGTTCGCGCGCTTCCATCA
Source organism: Caldifarciminota bacterium (assembly GCA_016935775.1). GTDB lineage: Bacteria > Hydrothermota > Tepidihabitantia > Tepidihabitantales > Tepidihabitantaceae > DSBX01. The sequence continues at coordinate 5,105 of JAFGQF010000218.1, read as the reverse complement.
TCGCAGCGTCACCACCCCGGGAAAGAACAGCTCGTGGTCAAGGCCCACCACCACGCTGACATCAACGAAACTCGCCGAGTCAATTCCGACCACAACCTCCGGCAACCGCCTCGCTCCGACCGCGAACACCCACAGCTGGTGCTGGACGCCGAGGTGGTCGGCAAGCCGCGCGGCGTTCCGGCCGTCGGTCGACCGCCGCTCGATCAGCTTTGTCCGCTCGTGGAGTGAATCGGCATTGCCGACCCGGTAGACTTGGAATCCCCGACGGCTCAGCACGTCGGCCACGGCCCTGCCCATCCGCGGTGCGCCGCTGCCGTTCAGAACATCGAGTCGAAATGAGCCCGGGTCGAAATCCGGGTCGGGCCTGACCGCGGCGAAGCGAACCGCCAGCGACAACCCGATTGCCGCCACCACCAGCGTTGCCAGCAACCAGGTCAACAGCCTTCTCAAGCCGCCTCATCACTCCCGGCGTCCGAGCAACTCCGTCACGCGCGCCAGCTGTTCCGGTGTGTTCGCCCCGAGAATCTCGTCCGGGTCATCGGCCGGCAACGCCACCACCAGCCCGCCGTCGGCGGACACCGCCCGCACCGCGTCGGTCAGGTAGAGTTCACCCGATACCGGGCTCGGCTTCAGTGCCTCGAGCAACGGCAGCAACCTTCCCCAGCGGAACGAGTAGGCTCCTGAGTTCACTTCCCGGACAGCCCTTTCCTCTGGCCGGGCATCGCGCTCCTCGACAATTGCTCGAACCCGGTCGCCCTCGCCCCGGATGATCCGGCCGTAACCGGACGGGTCAGCGAGCTCTGCGGTCAGCACGGCCACATCCGCGCCGGCGGCCTGGCGGCACTCACCCAGGCGCCGGATCGTTACCGGCCTCAGCAGTGGCGCATCGCCACAGAGCACCAGGCACTCCTCATCCTCAGCCAGCAGGCCCCGGCACGCCAGCACCGCATCAGCGGTGCCGCGCTGCTCGACCTGGACCGCGAACTCAAGACCCTGACCCTCGAAGGCCGTCTCGACCTCATCTCCCCGGCTCCTCGTCACGACAATTGCCCGGCCGACACCGGCGTGCCGGACCGCATCGAGCAGGTAACCGAGCAACGGCCGGCCGGCAACATCGAGCAGGACCTTGGGCAGGACGCCACCCATTCGCCTGCTTCGACCGGCCGCGAGGATGATAGCGGTCATCAGGCCAGCCGGTTGCCGTCGTCAACCCTGACCACGCGCAGCCGGTGTTCGCGGACCGAGTCTTCGGGCACCAGCACCGTGCTCATCACGATCAGCTGGTCGCCGACCTCGCCCAGCCGGGCCGCGCCGCCGTTGAGGACACACTTGCCCGACCCTTCATCCGCCTCGATGGCATAGGTCTCGAATCGCTCGCCGTTGTTAACATTGACCACCTGGACAACCTCGCCCGCCACTATGTCGGCCGCCGTCATCAGTCCGGCGTCGAGCTCAAGGCTGCCCTCGTAGAGGAGATTCTTGTCGGTGACGGTCAGCCGCTGGAGTTTCGACTTGACCAGGACACGGAATCGGACCACGGACTAACCGGGCTTCTGCTTGCCGCGCGACTTCCTGCCGGGCTTCTCCTCGGCGGGTGACTTCGACTTCTTCCCGCCGCGGCCGGATCCCTTGGCGGCCTTCTCGCGCACCTGCTTCTCGCGCTCCGACTCCTTGCGGACGACGAGTTCAAGCAGCGCCAGCTCGGCGCCGTCGCCCTCGCGCACCCCGAGTCTGAGCACGCGGGTACAGCCACCCTGGCGTTCGACAAAGCGGGGACCGATGTCGTTGAACAACTTGCGGAGGACGGCCCGGTCGCCAACAAATGTTGCCACCTCGCGGCGGGCCGCAACCGTGTCCTGACGGGCGAACCGGATCATCCGCTCGGCGTGGCGCGAGGCCTCACGCGCCTTGGACAGGGTCGTCTGGATCCGCTCGTGGACGAAAAGCTGCTGCACGAGGTTGCGAAGCATCGCCCGGCGGTGCGACGCGGTGCGGCCCAGCTTGGGAACCTTGTCGCCGTGACGCACTTACTGCTCCCTCGGCTCGAGCCCGGAAACATCCATCCCGAAACTCAGACCCATGTCCTCGAGCACCTTCTTCAGTTCCTCGAGCGACTTGCGACCGAAGTTCTCGATGTCCAGCATCTCCTTCTCGGTCCGCTGGACCAGGTCGCCGACGGTCTGGATCGAGATCCGTTCGCCGGTGCGCTTGGAACGGCCCTTCTTCAGGCAGTTGAGCGCGCGGTTCGACAGTTCGAGTTCCTCGATGTCCATCGCGAGGGTCTCCATCAACCGGTCGCGGTCGCGGTAGAGCTTCTCCTCCTCGATGAACTCGGGCTCCTTCTCCGACGGGACGAGGATGTCCATGTGGTTCTTGAGAATCGTCGCCGACTGGATCAGCGCCTCGTCGGGCCGAACCGTGCCGTCGGTCCAGACCTCGAGCACGACCTTCTCGAAGTCGGTCCGGTCGAGCAGGCGCATGCTCTCGACCCAGTAGTTGACCCGCTTGACCGGTGAGAAGAACGCGTCGAGGAATATCGTCCCTTCGACCGTTGTCTGGTTCTTCTTCAGCCGATCGGAAGTGACGTAGCCACGCCCGTTCTCAACCAGCAACTCCATGCTCACCGCCCGGGAGTTGTCGGAAATCGTCAGGATGCGTTGATCCGGGTTGGCGATGATGATCTCGGGCGGGACGGTAAGGTCCTTGGCGGTGAACTCGCGCTTGCCCTTGGCGTGAAGCGTGCAGCTCTTCGGGCTCTCGCTCCAGAGTCGCATCCGCAGCTTCTTGATGTTCAGGATGATCTCCGGCACGTCCTCGACGACGTCGTCGATTGTCGAGAACTCGTGCGGCACGCTGTCTATGCGTACCTGGGTAACCGCCGCGCCCTGGACCGACGAGAGCAGTGCCCGGCGCAGCGCGTTGCCGACCGTCGTGCCCCAGCCCTTCTCCAGCGGCGCGATTGCGAACCGCGTGTAGGACTCGGTCGCCGACTCGACGTCGAAATCGAGGCGCTCGGGGGTGACGAAACGCTTAAGCTTCATCTCGAGTACAACTCCACAATCAACTGGGTGTTGCACGGGACTTCGCGAACATCCTCGGGCGAGAGGTCCCGGACAATCCTGCCGGTCATGCTCCCGGGGTCGACGGCCAGCCATGTCGCCGCCGGGGCCTCCTTGTTGGCGATGATCGGCCGGATCAGCTTGGCGCTCTTGTCGCCGTTGACGCCGACGGTCTGCCCGGCCTTGACCTGGTAAGACGGGATGTTCACCCGTCGGCCGTCGACCGTGACATGACCGTGACGGACGAACTGGCGTGCCTGGGCGCGTGAGTCGGCCAAGCCGAGCCGGAAGACGATGTTGTCCAGCCGGCGCTCAAGCTGGATGACCAGCGCCGCGGCGGTGTTGGCCGACTTGGCCGCACGCTTGAAGTAGTTGCGGAACTGGCGCTCGAGCACGCCGTACATCATCCGTAGCTTCTGCTTCTCGCGCAGCTGGATCGAGTACGTGGACTGGCGCCGGCGCCGGCGGCCACGCACGAGTCCGACCTCCCCCCGCTTCATCAGCACGCACTTGTCGGACAGGCACTTGTCGCCGCGCAGAAAGAGCTTCTCGCCGGCCTTGCGGCACCGCTTGCACTTGGAACCGATATCTCTTGCCATCAGTAGTCCCGGATTATAGGAGAGTGCCCATTCAAGTCAAACCGGTGGCCTAGACCCGGCGCTGCTTGGGCGGGCGGCAGCCATTGTGGGGAATCGGGGTCACGTCGCGAATCGCGACGATGTCAATCCCGGCGTTCTGCAGCGAGCGGATCGCCGATTCGCGTCCCGGACCCGGGCCGCTGACCAGCACATCGAGTTTGCGCACGCCAATGCTGCCGGCCTCCTTGGCGCACGCCTCGGCACAGACACCGGCGGCGTAGGGCGTCCCCTTCTTGGCGCCCTTGAAACCCACCCGGCCGGCGGACGACCAGCACACCACTCCGCCCTGCGGGTCGGCGATGGTTATCATCGTGTTGTTGAAGCTCGTGTTGACGTGGGCGATGCAGTGCAGCGCAACGCGCTTCTTCGAAGTCCGTCTTGCCATCGTTAAGCCTTCTTCTTGACGACGCCCGAGGTCTTGCGGGGACCCTTGCGGGTGCGGGCGTTGGTTCGAGTGCGCTGGCCGCGCACCGGCAGCCCGGAGCGATGACGGGCACCGCGGTAGCTGCCGATCTCAATGTAACGCTTGATGTTGGCCGATACGTCGGCCCGCAGCTCGCCCTCGACGGTGTAGCTGCTGTCGATCTCCTTGCGGATCTCGGCGACCTCTTCCTCGGACAGGTCCTTGACCTTGCGATCCGGGTCGATGCCGGCCGCGGCGAGGATCCGGCGCGCCGAGAAGGGCCCGATGCCGTGGATGTGCGGCAGGGCGTAGAGCACTTTCTTGTTGTCGGGCAGGTCTATACCCGCAATACGAGCCACTAAAGCCTCCTGGCTAAAGCCTTCTAATACCTAGGTATCTGCTGACTAAGCGTTAACTTATAGCGGAATCGGGGCTGATGTCAAGTTGGCGCGGAATCGGCCCCCGGCTTGTTTGACTCATCGCCCCGCCGTTCTACAATCTGCCGTGCCCGGCTCTCCGCTGGTTGACGTGCTGGTGGTCGGTGGCGGCCACGCGGGTTGCGAGGCGGCGGCCGCGGCCGCGCGGCTCGGCTGCTCGGCACTGCTGGTGACCGCCGACATCGACCGCATCGGGCTGATGTCCTGCAACCCGGCGGTCGGCGGCATCGGCAAGGGCCAGCTCGTCCGCGAGCTCGACGCGCTCGGCGGGCTGATGGGCCGGGTGACCGACCGCTGCGGCATCCACTTCCGCCGGCTCAACACGAGCAAGGGACGGGCGGTGCGCGCGACCCGCGTCCAGGTGGACCGCCGTCGCTACCGGCGCGAACTGCACCGCCGGCTCGAACGGCTGCCCGGCGTCACCCTGTGCCAGGCCGAGGTGACCGGCCTGCATCTGCGCGGCCGCGCGGCAGCCGGCGTGCGGACCACGTTCGGCGAAACCTTGCGGTCACGGACCGTCATCCTCGCCCCGGGCACGTTCCTGAACGGCCTCATCCACGTCGGGCTG
>JAFGQF010000217.1 GCA_016935775.1 Caldifarciminota bacterium | reverse complement strand
GAGAAGCAGAGGATGTTCGACCGGGCTACCCGCGAGTGGGCGATGTCGCCCACCAGCAGCACCCGCTTGTTCTTCAGGGTGCCGAACTTCCGGCGCAGGGTGAACGAGTCGAGCAGCGCCTGGGTCGGGTGCTCGTGGCAGCCGTCGCCGGCGTTGACCACGAACCCTTTGATGCGCCGGCTCAGGAAATCGGCCGCGCCCGGCAGCGCGTGGCGGATGATGACCCCGTCCACGCCCATCGCCTCGATGTTACGGGCGGTGTCGAGCAACGTCTCGCCCTTCGAGACCGAGCTGGCCGTGAGCGAGAAGTTGACGCACTGGGCCGACAGCCGGCTCGCGGCCAGGCCGAACGAGGTCGCGGTCCGGGTCGAGGGCTCGAAGAACAGGTTGACGAATGTCTTGCCCCGCAGCGCCGGCACGATCGGTATCGGCCGGTCGAGCACCGCGCGGAACTGCTCGGCCTGGTCCAGTATCGCGGTGATGTCGCGCGCCGACAGCGGCTCGATGCCCAGCAGGTGCCGCAGCTGGAACGGCAACTCGGGCTTGCGGACCCGGCGGTTGCGGGTCGTGGGGCGAGAGATCATCGGCGGGTCAGGTACACGCCGTCCTCGCCGTCCTCTTCCGAGAGGCAGATGTCGACGATGTCGTCCGGCCCGGTTTCGATTGCCCGGCCGCAGAAGTCGGCGGCAATCGGCAGCTCGCGGTGTCCCCGGTCAACCAGCACCGCCAGCCGGATTGCCCGCGGCCGGCCGAAATCCAGCAGCTCGGTCAGCGCGGCGCGCACCGTCCGGCCGGTGTAGAGCACGTCGTCCACCAGCACCAGGGTCCGGCCGTTGATGTCGAACCCGATTTCCGAGCCGCGCACCACCGGCGTTTCGGCAACCAGCTTCAGGTCGTCGCGGTAAAGCGTGATGTCGATTGCACCGACCGGGATGTCCGTCCAGCCCCGCTCGGCGAGCAGGCCGGCCAGGCGCTGCGCCAGCGGCACGCCCCGGCGCCGGATGCCGACCAGCGCCAGGTTCTTTTCGCCCTGGTGGCGTGCGGCGATGGCGTCGGCCAGCGTCGCGACCAGCCGGCCGACCTCGGCCCCGTCGACTATCCGCTTCTTCACTTGACCAGCAGAGAGACCGGTATCAAGACGCAGTAGCCCACCACCAGCAGCAGCGGCGCGAGGGTCATCGAGCCGCCGGCCAGGGTGATGAACCCGGCGACGATTGTCGCCAGGCCCGCGCCCATTATGACGAAGTTCTTCTTCCCCAGCGCTATCTGGGGGCGCTCCGGCTTCCTCGGCCCGGGTCGGGCCGGCGCCGGCTGGCTAGTCTTCTTCTGCTTCGGGGGTTTCTGCTTCATCGCTTGGTTCCTCAGCGGTCATAGTAGTGGCGGGCCGATTGGTGTCAAGCGGCCGCGCATCGCGCCCCGGCATCTTCCGCTCCAGGTACTCGAGCACCGGCCCGGGCTCGCGCGGCAACAGCAGGTGCACGCCCCGGAAGTTGTCGAGAAATGTCCGGCGCGAGAACGGCGACACCACCACCCCGCCGGTCGTCCGAAACCAGCGCCGGAACTGGCCCCACTCGTAGCTGTACCTGAACGCCCGCTTGTCCACGTGGATACCCTCGGTGTCGAACCGGTAGCTTATCGGCAGGAAGTAGCTGTGCAGTGCCGCGGCGAGCACCGCCAGCGCCACCAGCCCCAACAGCGGTCCGAAGAACCGGAACGAAAACACCAGGAAAGCCGCCACCAGCACCAGCGCGACGACCGTCCGCCCCGGCGTTTCCCGCGCCCGGTGCACCCGCCACTCCAGCGCCGTGGTCTGTCCCTCTGTCCCTTCCTCCGCTGTCCCACTTCTGACTGCAGCGTTCTGACTTCTGACTTCTGACTTCTCCTCCTGCCCCGGCCTCCACTCCGCGATCTCGCGCTCGACGCGGTCGTGTTCTTCCATCACCCCCAGCCTAGCGCGGCGGCCGGCCCGAGTCAAAGCGCGGTTTCCCCGGGCGCTTGACAGGCGCCGGAAAATCGCCTATTGTCCAGCCGTTACAGCGGGTACCCTTAGGACGGAGGTGACAGTGACAGGAACAACCACAACCATTGCCCGGCCCGGCCTGCTTGCCCCGTGGTGGCAACCGGTTTCCATCGGCCCGAAATTCGACTGGCTCGACCACGACAGGATTCGTGTCAACGAAGGCCGCTTCGCCGGCGCCGAGTTCGGCGTCGCGACCGAGGTCCGCGGCGACCGCGCCGCCTGCCGGCTCGACTCGGGCGTGCGTCGCGTTGGCCAGTGCCTGGTCGAGCGCGACCCACCCGGCAAAGGGATAGTCCTCTGGGACACCGGCGTCCGTCCCGAGTTCCGGCGCGGCGGGCTCTGTGCGGTGATGGCCTGGATACTGCTGCGCGAGCTCGTCCCGGTCCAGCACGAAACCAGCTTCCGCGTCCGGATGATAACCTCGGTCAGCGCCGGCGATGACACCGGGCTGCGCAATGTCGGCATCTGCGTCGTCGCCAACCGGCTCGGCCTCACCGGCGACTACCGCGCCGCCGACCTGCTCGCCCCGGCCAACATCAACGCGGTCCGGGTCCTGCCCGCGCGCTACGATCAGCCGCCCGGCCTGCTCGTCACCACCCGCACCTACCCGCTCTCAATCGTCGCCTTCGCGCTCGACCCCGACACCTCTCGCCCGCTGGGCACGACCAGGGTCTACGACGAAATGGTGCGCGACCACCGGCTCGCGCGCGAGTGGGCGGGCCGGGGTCACCTGGTCATCAGCAACGGCGACTGGTCGCTCCGCGAGGACGGAATCGAGAGGTTCCTCTGCGCCCTCGCGCTCGACGAGCAGGAGGCCGCGGACCTCCGGCCCCGCGTCCGGCCCTGCCCCGAACCCGGCAGCAAGCCGCGCAGGCGCCCGCTCCTCCGGCTCGGCCGCAGCCGGGCCGGCGCCCGTTCCTAGGACCGCGCGAGCGCCTCGGCCACGGCCCGGATGTGCCGGCCGTCGGTCCCGCAACACCCGCCCAGGATGCGCAACCCGTAGTCGCGCCGCAACGCCGCCATCTCCCGGCCGAACTCCTCCGGGTCGCCCGAATCGGTCTCGTCCGAGCCGTCGAGCCGACCGGGCGCCCGGCGCGAAGCGTTCGCCTGCAGCCCGATGACCTGGCGCCTGAGGTCGGGCGTTCCCGCGAGCCCGGCCAGCGCCTGTCGGCCGGTCTCCGGGTGCACGCAGTTCAGCATCACCCCGAGCGGCCGCGGCCGCGCCGCTTCGCCCACGGCCCGGATGGCCGACGCCAGCAGGTTCCCGTCCAGCAGCGCGCCGTCGGGCCGGGTTATGAAACTCAGGATGTAAGGCATCCCGGTCTCGGCCATCGCCCGGGCGATGCCCAGCGCCTCGGTCAGCGCCGGCAGGGTCGAAGCGATGAGGAAATCAACGCCCGAGAACGCCAGCGCTTCCACCTGGGGCTTGTGGTAACGGTACGCCGCATCGGCCGGCAGCGCGGTCGCCGGTTTGTAAGCGTCGCCCTTCGGCCCGATGAGCCCGCCGATGACAATGCTCGAAGAGTACCCTCGGTACCAGTTGCGAACCTCGTTCATCATCTTCGCCGAGTCGTCGTTCACCGAGAGCGGAAGCCCGGCCCGTTCCAGCCGCTCGCGACTCGCCCGCCACGTCGAGGTGAGCACCAGCGCCGGCAGGCCGGCGTCGCGGGCGATGTCAATGTACTCGCGGTGCAGCCGCGTCAGCAGCAACCGCCCCCGCTGGTCGCTCACCAGCGTCGCGTCGGCCACGAACGGGTTCAGCGGCACCAGCGGGTTGCGCCGGACGCGCTCGATTATCGCGCCCTCGGCCAGCACCACCTGGTTCCGGTCCAGCAGGTCGCGCAACGACGGCACGGCCAATCATACCTCTTCGCCCGGCACGGGCAAACGGCCGCGCCGGCGAGCAAACACGCGACCGGGCACCCGGTCGGAAACCGGCGAGGCTCCCGGACCCGGTTTCTATCGGCCGGACCTTCACCATTGCAGCCGCCCGGCCGGACAGGTCCCGGGACCGCGGACTGGCCCGGTATCGCTGCCCGGCCCGCGCCCGGAACGGAAATGCCCGCCCGGGGCAGAACCCGGCCTGAAGCCCGGCCCGGCAGGATGGCTGCTCGCCGGCGCCGGGCCGCCACGCGCTGCCGGCGCGCCCTCCGGCCACTTTCACAGACTCCCGGCCGGCGCGGCTCCGGACCAGCGACAGCATCTTCAGCCCTGGATACGGGTACCGTTCAGTTCTGCCCGGGGGACAGTTCCCCGCCGAAAATGACAACCGCCAGGTCCTGCAATTCCAAGCGGTTATCGCCCCCGGGCAACTCCTGACTATAACTATATGGCAAGTGGACGCTTCCCTTGTCTTCTCGTCCCGCCCCGTCCGTTTCCTCCGTCGCCCCGCCTTCTGTTGCCACAGCGTGCGCTGCGTCGGCTCATCCGGCCGCTCGCGATCAAGCCCTCGTCGCCCAGCGGCCGACCGGTTCAAAGTTGGGAAGTGGGCCCGGCCCGGGTTGAACGGGCGACCTACTGATTATGAGTCAGCTGCTCTGCCTATCTGAGCTACGGGCCCCAAGGCCAATAATCTAGCCGCGCGGCCGGGCGCGTCAAGCCGGACCGGCGCGGGAACCGGCCGGGCGTTTGACGCCTGCGCTCACCGCCCTATAATCGCGTCCACGACGAAACCCGGCAACCGGCACAGCGAAAGCACGTGATGATATGACGGAATCGGCAAGGTGTGCTCGCTGCGTGCTGCCCGCCGAGCTGCCCGGCGCGAAGCTCGACTCGAACGGCGTCTGCCTGCCTTGCCGGAATTACGAGGTCGCGTTCGGCGACTGGGAACGGGTCAAGGCCCGGCGCAAGGTCGAGTTCGAGCAGGCGCTGGAGAAGGCCCGGCGGCTGAAGCGGCCGTACGACTGCCTCATCCCGCTGAGCGGCGGCAAGGACAGCACCTACGCACTCTACGTCTGCGCCCGGGTCCACGGCCTGCGCTGCCTGACCGTCACCTTCGACAACGGCTTCCTCTCCGACCACGCCCGCCACAACATCCGCCAGGCACTGGACCAAACCGGCGCCGACCACCTGGCGTACACCGTCAGCCGCCCGCACATGCTCCGGCTCTTCCGCCTGTTCCTTGGAAAGACCGGTGACCTCTGCTCGGTCTGCATGCGCGGCATCGAGGTGTGCACCGCCTCGGCGCGCAAGGCCTTCGACGTGCCGCTGATCGTGGACGGCAACGGCACGCGGCTGTCCTACGTGGCCGCGCTGCGCGAGCTGTTCCAGGCCGGAAACCAGGACTTTGTCCGCAACGTACTCGAGGGCGAGGAACTCGCCGCCTTCGCGTTCCCGGTCCTTAACCCGGGCGGCCGAAAGCAAACCCGGCTCGGCTGGCTGAGCCGCCGCGTGCGGAACCGGCTGCTCCGTCCATTGCGGCCGCGCACGCTCCAGCTCTTCGACCACCTCGACGTTTCGGCCGACGAGGTGCTCCGCACGCTCGAATCCGAAATGGGCTGGACCCGGCCCGCGGACGCGGTCGAGCACATGGACTGCCGGCTGCACGAAATCCCGTTCCACATCCACGCGCTCAAGTTCCCCCGGCTCACGCCCCGCACGCTCTGGCGCTGCGGCCAGGTGCGGCAGGGGCAGATGACGCGGGACGAGGCCCTGCGCCTCGAGGAAGCGGACCTGGCGAACCCGACGCGGCCGGCGGCGCTCGACCCGTTCCTGGCTGAGGCCGGGATGAGCGAGGCGGAGTTCCGGTCCTCGGCCAGTGACTGGACCAGGCTCGGCCGGTTCCGACCCGGCGGCGCGAACGGCCGTTAGCCGGGCCCGCGCCGGCGCTTGACCCTGTCCGGCGGGTGAATACGATACGCCGTGGCTGACGATTCCCGCAGCGCCGATACCCGGCGGTTCGTGCCCGACCGGCCGGTACCCAACCCGGCCGCGGTCCGCGAGCCGGGCGACGACGGCTGGACCCTGCTGGTGAACACCGACACCGCCGGCGCGATGGCCGTGAACCAGACCGGCGACCTGGTCTGGCGCCTGGTTGACGGCCGGCGCAGGGCCGACGAGATTGTCGACGCGGTGCGCGCCCGTTTCCCGGACGCGCCCGACACCGTGGACGACGACGTGTTCGAGTTGCTGGCCCGGCTGACCGAGGAGGGATTCATCGGCCGGGAGATACCGCTTAAGGAGGTGACCGGATGATCGCGAAAACCTGGCGGGCGAACGCCGTGGTCTCCTGCGTGGACGAGGGCGAGGACGGCGCGATGCTCTACAACCCGGACAAGGACGACACGGTCCTGCTGAACCCGACCGGCCGCGCCGTCTGGACCCTGCTGGCGGCGCCGCGGACCCTGGACGAGATTGCCGCCCACCTTGCCGGCAACTGGCCGGACGTGACTGCCGAGCAGGCCCGCAAGGACGCCGAGCAGTTCCTCGATGCCCTGGCCCCGGACTTCGTCGTTCCCGCAGCCGATGAATCCTGAGCCGGTGCCGGTCCCGGACCTGACCGTGCCGCCGGCCGGCCTGCCGCGCGGCCCGCGCACCGTCGACCTGTCGCTCACCGGCCGGTGCAACCTGAAGTGCCGGTACTGCTTCTACGCCGACGAGATGGCCGGCCGCAATGACCTCCCGACCGAGCGCTGGCTCGCGTTCTTCGAGGAGATGGGCGGGCTCGCGGTCCAGCGCGTGACGATCTCGGGCGGCGAGGCGTTCATCCGGCCGGACCTCTTCGAGCTGATTGACGGCATCATCGCCAACAAGATGCGCTATGCCATCCTGTCCAACGGCACGCTCATCACCCCGGCCGTGGTCGAGGCGTTCGGCGTCGGCAAGCGCCGCCTGCGGCTGGACTACGTCCAGGTCTCGATTGACGGGTCGCGGGCCGAGATCCACGACCAGAGCCGCCCGCCGAGAAGCTTCGACCGCGCGCTCACCGGACTGCGGCTGCTCAAGGAAGCCGGGCTGCCGGTGGTGGCTCGCGTCACCCTGAACCGGGCCAACGTCGAGGACCTGCCGAACATCGCCCGGCTGCTCATCGAGGACGTCGGGCTCGCGGGCTTCGGCACCAACGACGCCGAGCAGATGGGCTCGGCCCGCTGCAACGGCGAGAGCATGGTCCTCACCTCCGCCGAGCGGCAGCGGGCGGGCGAACTGCTCACCGGGCTGAACGACAAGTACGGCGGCCGGATCAGCGCCAGCGCCGGCCCGCTCGCCATCGCCCGGCACTTCGCGGAAATCGACGAAGCGCTCGCCCGGGGCGACAAGGGCCTGCCCGGCGCGGGCACGCTCTCCTCCTGCGGCGGCGTGTTTTCGAAAATGGCGGTGCTGCACGATGGCTCGATGGTCCCCTGCAGCATGCTGCCGACCCTGACGATGGGAGTCATCGGCCTGCACCCGCTCGCCGCGGCCTGGCGCTCGAGCCCGGCGATCAACGCGGTGCGCTACCGCCGTGAAATCCCGCTGGCATCCCTGCCCGAATGCCGGGACTGCCCCTACACCGGCTTCTGCCGCGGCGGCTGCCCGGCCTCGATGATGGCCCGCTACGGCCGGCTGAACGTGCGCGACCCGCTGGTCTGCTACCGGCGGTACAAGGGAGAGGAACCCGGCGATGCCGTGTGACCCGGTCGAGACTTCCTGCCGGCAGCCCGGGGCCGCCCCTGGCCTTCCCGAAGGCATGCCGCCGCTCTGCACCTTCTACATCTACCTGTCCGACAACTGCAATCTCCGCTGCCGCCACTGCTGGATCGTGCCCCGGTTCGTGGACGGCAGGCCGGACCCGGCGCGCAACCTCGACCCGGACCTGCTGCTCGCGGCGGTGCGCGAGGCGCGGCCCCTCGGCCTGAACGCGGCCAAGCTCACCGGCGGCGAGCCGATGATCCACCCCCGTTTCCTCGAGGTCGTGGACATGCTGACCGACGAGGGGCTGAGCCTGACGATGGAAACCAACGGCACCCTGATGACCGCCGAAGCCGCCCGCCACATCAGGAAAGACACCGCCCTGACCTTCATCTCGGTCAGCCTCGACGGCGCCGACGCCCGCACCCACGATGCCTTCCGGGGCGTGGCCGGCGCGTTCGACGCGGCCCTGCGGGGAATCTCGCACCTGGTTGACGCCGGGTTCAACGGCCTGCAGGTCATAATGAGCGTTCACCGCGGCAACCGCAACCAGGTCGAAGCGGTCGTGAAACTGGCCGCCGAGCGCGGCGTGAAATCGGTGAAACTCAACCCGGTGACCCCGGCCGGCCGCGGCTCGACAATGGAGCGGAACGACGAGTGCCTCGACTTCGACGAACAGCTCCAGCTCGCCCGCTACGTCGACAACGAACTCGGCCCGCGCGTCCCGGTCGGTATCTACCTCGGGCTGCCCCCGGCGCTCCAGTCGCTCAAGCGACTCCGGCGCACCGGCGGATCCTGCGGTGACTGCGGCGTGCGCGGCATCCTCGGCATCCTCGGCACTGGCCACTACGCCCTCTGCGGAATCGGGACGACATGCCCCGAGTTTGTGTACGGCAAGCTGGGCCAGGACAGCATCCGCGACATCTGGCTGACCAACCCGACGATACTCTACCTGCGCCGGGCGCTCGGGGACCCGGACGGCTTCCCGGAAGTCTGCGCGAAGTGCATCTTCGCCCGCGATTGCCGGACCGGCTGCGTCGCCGACAACTACATCCGTACCGGCAACCTGCTGGCGCCCGATTCTCTCTGCGCCGAGGCCGCCCGGCGCGGCGTCTTCCCGCCGGCCCGGGCCCAGCGCAGGCGGGGCGGGCCGATAAACACTTGACACCAAGTCAGGGAACACTACACTGCTGGAAGTGAGCAACAGGAAATCAGCTCTATTGATTCCGTAGCCTGGGAGGTGAGTAATGTCGAATACTGATAAGCTCAGGACCGGCGGCACCCGGTACGAGCCGCCCCGGGCGGTGCGGCTGGGCGATACCAATATCGGTGCGGGGAGCGTCTGCCGGGACGGCAGCATCCCGGCGGCCGCGTGCGCGAACGGCAGCCAGGCCCAGGGCTCCTGCCAGCCGTTCGGCTACCACGCGTCGCCGTCCTGCCACACGCTCGGAGAAGTCGCCGTCCCGACCTGCAACGTCGGCGCCGGCGTGCCGGTGTAGGCCGACGGCCACGGGCCCGGCTTCCCCCGGGCGATGACGCCTGGCCGCGATACCCGGAACCCGGGCTGCAGCAAGAACATCTTTCCGAAACATGCGCCTCGCGCGGACCCGCCCCCTGTGGCAACAGGCCTGAAGTTCGACCTTGCCGACGGCCGGCGCTGGCTCATCCGCCCGCTCGACGAACGGGCCGCCGCGGTCGTCGTCGAACTGGGCCGGGTGATGCGACTCAAGCCGGGCGCGACCGGCCGCGAGTTGCTGGTCGCCGTGCCCGGGGGTGATGACTGGTATCCAGCCGCCGGGCTCGAAACCGGCGGCCCGGTCACCTGCTGTGTCGCCGACCCGTCGAACCCGGACCGGCTGGCAACCGGGATGGACCGGGTGGCTTTCCTCGTGGCGATGGACGCGCTGGCGCGCGGCGGGCTGCTGCTCCACGCCGCCCTGGCCGAACACCGGGGTCGCGGCTTCCTGATGGCCGGTCCCGGTACGGTCGGCAAGAGCACGGCCAGCCGCCGGCTGCCGCCGCCCTGGAGCTCGCTCTGCGACGACACCACGCTGGTCGTCCGGGACCGGGCCGGCCGGTTCTGGGCCCACCCGTGGCCGACCTGGAGCACGTTCCACATCGCCGGCCCGGCCGACCGGTCCTGGGAAGTCGAGCGGGCGGTGCCGCTCCGGGCCGTCTTCTTCATCTCCCAGGCGCCGGCCGACCGGCTGGAGCCGGTGACACCGACCCAGGCCACTGCCCTGACGATTGAATCCGCGGTTGAGGTGTCGCGCGAGGCCTGTCGGCTCGCCGACCGGCGGGCCGCGCGGCGGCTCTGCGACGCGGCGGCCGGCGCCGCGCGGCACCTGGCCGCT
>JAFGQF010000216.1 GCA_016935775.1 Caldifarciminota bacterium | reverse complement strand
GCGCCAGGCGCGCAGGAAGTTGAGGCCCAGCACCTTGCGGGCGTCGGCGTCGGTGAAGCCGCGGCGACGCAGGCCGTCGGCCAGGGCGGGCAGGCGGGTCACGTCCTCGAGCCCGCGCGGCGGTGGGTCACCGAACCCGTCGAAGTCCGAGCCGAGCGCGACCGCGTAGATACCGGCAACCGAGACGGCGTGCTCGACGTGGTCGAGCACGTCCTCGAGCGAGGCCCGCCGGAAGTCGCGGCGCAGGAAGTAAGGCAGAAAGACGATGCCGACCACGCCGCCGGCGCGGCCCAGCTCCCTCAACTGCACATCGGTCAGGTTGCGCGGAAACCGGCGCAGGGCCCGGCACCCGGAATGAGAGCAGACCACCGGCGCGGTACTGAAGTCGAGCGCCTCGTCGAAGGTGCGGTCCGAGGAATGGGAGAGGTCGATGAGCATCCCGAGCCGGTTCATCCGGTGGACCAATGCGCGGCCGAGCCGGGTCAGGCCGACGCGGTGCCCGTCCCGCGCCAGGCAGGAGCGGGCGAACTGGTTGGAGTTGTTCCAGGTCAGGGTCAGCAGTTGCACGCCGTGCCGGTGCAGCCGGTCCAGGTTGGCGATGTCGCCTTCGAGCGCGTGACCGCCTTCGATGCCGAGGATGCCCGCGATACGGCCCGAGCTGACGATTGCCTCCAACTCGCCGGGTGACCGCGCCAGCGCGACCGTGTCGGGCAGCAGGCGGCAGACGTCCTTGAACTGCCGGATTGCCCGGAGCGCGAAGCGCAGCCGCGCGCCGGGCCGGTACTTGTCCGGATTTGTCCAGATGGCGAACACCTCGGCGTCGAGTTTGCCTTTCCGCATCCGCGGCAGGTCGAGATGGCCGTGGTCGTTGCGCACCGCCAGGTCCATCCGACCCTGGACGTGCTCGTAGAGCGAGTCACAGTGCAGATCGATGACGGGCGAGCGGCTCATGGCTCGGCGGATTCCGGGTCCACCGGCAGCCAGTGGACCTCGGTGTAGAGATTGGACGGGTGGGAGCAGGAATCACGCAGCAGCTCGAAGAGCCGGTCGACGGACTCGGCGAGCGGGCCGAGCCGCTCGAGCTTGCCGGCAAGGTCGGCGTCGACCTGGGCCCGGACCCTGGCGGCATCCGGGTCAGCGGGCAGCAGGTCCTCGAGCGCGACCGCGTCCTCGCCCGGCGCGCGGCCGATGCGGGCGACGTTCTGCTTGAACGCCGAGTGGACGGCCTCGAACCACGGCCGGGTGCGGTCGACCGGACCGCGGACAATCACGAATGACGAGTGGCGAATGACGAATGAACCGGCGGCGGGCGGTTCGACGGCGCCGGCGATTTCTAAAGCGATTCGGGCCGCGCCGTCAATCGGCAGCCGGTGCCAGCCCACTGCCGCCATCCGCGCCAGCTCGCCCGATTCCCGCAACTCGTCGAGCCGGTCGTCGAGCAGGGCCGCGTCCGCGACGGTTGCCAGGGGCAGGCAGCAGCCGTGTTCCCGGGCGAAGTCGAAGTTGAGCGGGGCGAACGGGCCGATGTGCGGCAGGAGCGCGAAGAGCGGCAGGCCGAGCCCGACCGCCCAGTTGGTTCTTTCGTGGGCCGCGGCCACGAAGGCGTCGAGCGAGGGCAGGAGCAGGGCCGCGTTGGCGGTTTCCTCGGCGCGGTCGCGCGAGGTGACCAGCACCAGCGGGTCGGACGGGCCGGGCGCGCGGGAACTGCGATGCGGGTTGGAGAGACTCACGGTCGTGATGAGGGACAGCCGGGTACCGAGCCGCTCGGTGCGCCGCGGGTCCGGTCCGGCGAAGACCAGTGCCCGGTGACCGGCGGCGACAACCGATTCGGCCGCGGTGACGATGCGGTCGAGGTGGGGCCGCGGCCAGGCACCGGATACGAAGAACCCGACTGCCAGCGGTTTGCGGGTTTCAAGCCGGGCGACGCGGGACGCGTACCCGGCTTCGGCGGTCTCGACCAGCGCGGGCTCGACGACCAGGCCGGTGACGGACAAGGCATCACGCTCGACCCCGGCCGCGGCCAGCCGCTCGGCGGTTTCCGCCAGCGGCACGAAGGTGCGCCAGGTGCCGGGAACAGCGGCGACCGCGGGCGCGGCGATTTCGGCGTGCAGGTAGGCGACCCGGCAGACCGGGGCGAGGATGGCGGCGGTGAGCGGGTGCTCGACCAGGCAGATGCCATTGAAGTCCCGGAATCGCTCGCGCAGGGCCGCGCCGAGCAGGCGCTGCTGCGCGGCCGAAGGCGGGCCGGAGCCGCGCAGCCGGTTGTAAGCGCCGGTCGCGGCCCCGCCCGAGGCGCCGAGTTGGTAGGCGCGGCGAGCCAGGCGCCAAGCGGTCCGGGCCGCGCCGGTCACGACGTCCTCGACCGCCAGCCGCTCGACCTCGCGGGCAAGGGTCGGCCGTTGCCGGTTGAGTTCGGCCAGCACCGAGTCGACGTACGCCGGGTGGCCCCGGCCGATTTCGGTCGAGAGCGCGACGAGCGAAGCCTCGTCGTTCATTTCAGGAGCCGGGACAGCCGGCGGTCGGCGAGGACGCGGCCTTCGGTCTGGCAGCCCGGGCAGTAGTAGGTGGTGTGGTCCTGGTAACTGACGCGCCGGACCTCTTCGCCGCAGACCGGGCAGGCCTGGCCGAGCCGGGAGTGGACCTTGAGAAAGGTCCGGTC
>JAFGQF010000215.1 GCA_016935775.1 Caldifarciminota bacterium | reverse complement strand
GGCGCCGGCGAACTGGTTGCCGCCGTCCTCGAGGCTCTGGCCGTAGTTGAACATCAGCGTCGGCAGCGTCTTGTAGAGCTCCCAGAAGCGGAGCGCGCCGATGGCGCGCCAAGACTTGCCTTCATCAAACAGCCCGTCGAGGTAGCCTTCCTCGATGAAGGTGTATTCGTCCCGGGCCATCCACCAGTGTCCGCTGGCCGCCAGCTTGAGCACCGGGATGAAGTTGAGCGACAGCTTGGCCCCGACGGTCTGGCCCTGCCAGGCGTATTTCAGCCGGTTGGGACTGGTGCGGAAATCGTTGACCCCGACAAGGCTGCCGAACACTTCGACGAACGGGAACGGCGCGTAGGTCATCTCCAGCCCGAAGAGCGGGCCGTGGTAGACCGAGGAGTCGCCGCCGGCGAGGCGGTCGAACATCCAGCGGTTGGCGAGGACCAGCGCTCCGTCTTCTTCGACCCGGGCGTCCTGCACCCGCCAGAGGCCACGCCCGCCGCCCAGCGCCGGGTCGGCGTGGACAGTCGTCACGACCGCAGCCAGCACTCCAAGCAGTACGAGGGTACGTTTCATCGAACCTCCTTTTGTTCTTGCCCGGTGCGGAGGTCGTTGGTGGTCCCCTCAGGGTAGATGTGCCGCCGCTCCCGGGTCCTGCAGACCCTCTGCAGACAGGCCAGAATAATGTAAAAGGCCGTGCTGTCAAGATTTGCGGCGGGGGCGAAAGCGCGGCGGGGAGGCAGTTGCCTCCCCGCCGCCGGTCTCAGGCGCGGCTACTCGCCGCTCTTGAGGATTACGAACTCGACGCGCCGGTTGAGTGCCTTGCCCTCCGGGGTGGAGTTGGAGGCCACCGGCTGGGATTCGCCGTAGCCGCGGGCGGTGAGCCGCGCCGCGCCGATGGCGAAGTTCTGGACCAGGTAGGTGACTACCGACTGGGCCCGGCGCTCGGAGAGCTGCTGGTTGTAGGTGTCCGAGCCGTCCGAGTCGGTGTGGCCCTGGATTTCGACCCTGATCCCCGGGTTCTCGTTGAGGATCTTGGCCGCGCCTTCAAGTGCCGGATGCGACTCGGGCTTGATCGTCGCCTTGTTGACGTCGAAGTAGATGCCGCGCAGGGTGATGGCCATCCCTTCTTTGACAAGCTCGAAGTCGCGGATGAGCGGCTTGTCCTTCTGGAGGACGATGGCCGCGGTCTGGTCGAGGTAGCCTTCGGAAGCGACCTTGACCGCGTAGGAGCCGACCGGCAACTCGGCCTTGTAGACGCCGGTGGCCGGGTCGGTGCTGACTGCGGCAAGCCCCGCATCCGGGAAGCTGACCTCGGCGGCGAGCGGGTCGCCGCTCTTCTTGTCCGATACCTTGCCGGTGAGGGTGGTGGTTTCGGTCAGCGGCTTGAGCGCGAAGCTGGGGGTGGCGACGCGGCCTTCCTCGACCTGAACGGTGAGCGAGGCCTTGAAGTAGCCGTCAGCTTCGGCGGTGACGGTGTAGACGCCGACCGGGACGTTGTCCACCCGGAACGAGCCGGTGGCCGCCTCGGATTCGACGCCGGACACGTCGGTGCCCGGGAAGCCCACCATCGCGGCGAGCGGGCCGTTGGTGTTGCCGTCGGTGACGATGCCGGCGATGGTGCCGTAGGTGACGAGCGGCCGGAGCTCGAACTCGTACTGGGCGACGGTGTTGGCCGCGACGTTGACCGGCATCGCCTGGCTGCCGTAGCCGTCGGCCGCGACCTCGACCACCACGACACCGACCCCGACCCGGTCAATCGTGAAGACGCCGTTCTGGTCGGTGGTCATCGGGGTGAGCTTCGGGTTCTCCGGGAAGCTGACGCTGGCGACGATGCCGTTGCCGGTCCGCTTGTCCACCACCCGGCCGGCGATGGTCCCGAACTCGGGCGGCGTCCGCTTGCCGAACGGCGTGGCGATGACCAGGCCGAGCAGCGCCTCGTTGACGGCCGTCGGGCCCCAGGCAAATGTGTAGCCGGCCTTGAGCGTGGCGCCCGAAGTGCCGGTACCGAAGGCGACGCCCGGGGTCAGCCGGACGATGCCGTTGTTGGTGTCGAAGATGCCGGTCGAAACAGCATCCGGCTGGATTGACTGGGCCTCTGCGAACAGGGCGAAGCCCGTGGCCGCAAGCTCGACGCCGGCGCCGTAGGTGGTCACCCGGTCGGCCTGCGAGTAGTTGACCATCACGTTGGGCAGCGACGAGGCGAGGTCCTGCAGCCTGAGGGTGGCCAGCGCCTTCCAGCCCAGTCCGTCAGTTGTCGGGACCGCGCCCGGGTCGAGCCACTGCTTGTTCTCGCGCTCGATGAAGGTGTAATCCAGGATCGCGCCCAGTTTCAGGACCGGCACGATTGGAATCGAAAGCTTGGCGCCCGCCTTGAGGTCGTGCAGTCCCCAGCCGAACTTCTTGTCGGACGGGTCCGGGGGCAGCGGGTACTGGAAGATGCCGCCCCACGAGGCGAACAGCTCGGCGCCGACCCACTTGGTGGCGAGCGGCGCGTAGTTGAGCTCGGGCGCGATCAGGTCCGCGACCCAGCCCTTCTCGTCGGCGTCCTCGGGAACCGAGTAGGTCGGGTTGCGCCCAAGGACGTTGAAAGAAATCGTCAGCCCGGCGTCATCCTGGACGAGGGCGTTCTGGACGCGGAACAGGCCGCGCCCGCCGCCGATACCCGGGTAGGCAATCGCCATCCCGGCGGCAACGACGGTCAGCAGAACGAGCATGCGTTTCACGGGACCTCCTTTGGTTACTGCAGCTCCACTATTGTCTTGCCGTCATTCAAACCCCATCACATCAATACCCTGTTTGCACCAACGCCGGCTGGTTTGACCGGGCACCAGCCGGCGCGGATTCCGAATATCAAACGTCGTCGACTACTGGCCGATACGACTGATGTCGTCCCACCAGTTGCCGACTTCGATGGTCATCGCGTTCTCGCACTCTACCGGCCGGCCCGACGCCTCGTCGAAGCCCTTGAGTTTGATCTCGGCGACGACCGTGGCCACGGGTCCCAGGTCAGATGGGTCGTCAGCGGCCTCGGCTCCGAAGTAGAACTCTTTCCACTCGGACGTCATTATCGGGATAGTCGCGCGGGTGGTCTTGTCGCCTTCGCGATCGGCCATGACCGGGATCTTGATGCCGTAGGTGATGTAGGTGCCCTCCCACTCGCCCGGCTCACCAGCGCTGCGGTAGGTGATGGTGGCCTGTTCGAGGTGAGCCTGGTAGGGCGTCCAGGTCGGGAGCCCGAGGCCGATCTCGACGTACTGGAGCTCCAGCTCGGCCAGGTCGCCGGGGATGACGTAGATGAGCTCGGGATCGGCCTCGGGGTCGGTCGGGTCGCGATAGGTCGCGAAGTCGCTCAGGTCGCCGAAGTTCTCGTTGTCACCCTGGGCGCGGATGATGCGCAGGCTGTTGTCGCGCTGGCAGCCGGTCGTCACGAGCAAGCCGGCAGCTATTCCGAGCACCAGCAGACCGAAGGCAATACGACGCATAGCAGACTCCTCCTTTTGAAATGATTCTAGTATCACGGGTCACGCTGTCAAGTGCGGGCGTCACCCTGCCCTGAGTTCCCGGCCCGGCTCGCCGCCTCAAGAACCGGCCGGCGGCGCCGGTACGATCCGACCGGCCTTTCCAATCCCGGTGCCTGCGTTCGTTCCCGTGGGTTATCCCGCCCCGCCTCACACCTGGCTGCGTCCTTGACAGCCTTCGCCTGGGGCGAGCCCGGGGCTAGCCCCCAAGCTGTTGAGGGGGCGGTATATCCCGCTGCCGGCACCGCCGGCGAACGGCTTGCGCGGGCCTCCGCGCCTTCGAGGGTCGCATTCACCGCGCGCCGGGAAGGCGGGCCGCCCGGGAGGAGGAGCCGGGTCGGATGCGAAGGGCCAGGCACCGGGGCTGGTTTCGGGCGGATGTCGCGCGGGAAAGCGGGCACGGGCGCTCGCCCCGATGCCGGTGCTGCGACGAGGGACGTCTTTGAACCAAGGGTTCTTTGCGCCGGCCTGGCCGGGCGCGCCGTTCTCCCGGTGCGGCCGAGCCGTGATGCCGGCTCGCGCACAGCGTTGCGGCTGCCGGGCTTGACGAGCGCACCGTGACAAGTATATTTGGTCGTGGCCGGGCCATGAACCGCCACGAGTGCCGACATAGCTCAGCTGGCAGAGCAGAGGTTTTGTAAACCTCAGGTCGGGGGTTCGACTCCCTCTGTCGGC
>JAFGQF010000214.1 GCA_016935775.1 Caldifarciminota bacterium | reverse complement strand
GTCGCCATCCCCCCGGCCAGGGCCCGGTGCAGGAAATACTCCAGGATGTGGGTCTTGCCGGTGCCGTACTCGCCCTCGACCAGGTAGACGTCGCCCTTCCCCTGCTCCAGCCGGCCCAGCGCCGACTTGATGACCTCGACCTCGCGCTCGCGGCCGAAGGTGAAGGTCTCGACGTCCTGGTGGGGAACGATGCCCAGCCGGAACGCCTCGACCATCCGGCAGGCCTGGACCCGGTCCACCGCGCTCACCGTCGAGCGGCCCTTGCCCAGCAGCTCGCCGACCGCGTGGTGCATCATCCTGACGCGCCTCGTCGGCAGCCAGAGCCTGAGCCCGGTCTGGAACCGCACCAGCAGCTCGGTCCCGCCCCAGCGGGTATCGAGCACCTCGCCTTCACCGAAGACCGGGTGCGAAACTAGCCTAGAACTCTTCACTCTCGACCTGGGACCGGTCGGACTTCTCGAGGCGCTGGGTGGTGACGCGCAACAGCTTCTCGGCCGCCTTGTCGTCGAAGAGCGTGCCCGGGTTGGCGCGCAACTGGTGGAACGCCTCGATTGCCGCGACCACGAACAAGCGGCGGTAGCTGATGTCGAACATGTAGGCCTGGGCCGCCATCCGCGCCAGCGTGCCCGTGACGCGGCGCTTCTTCTCCCCTGGCAGCTCGAGCCCGTAAGCGGACTCGAACACCCCGGCAAGCCGCTCGCCCAGCCGGTTCAGGAACTCCTCGGGCTCGATGCCCAGCTCCTCGAGGTTGATCCGCACCCCGACCGGGTTGACCTCGGAGAAGACCGTCCGCAGCCGCTGCTTCAGCGCCTCGTACACCCCGCCGGTCCCCTCGAGCAGCAGGTTCTCGTCCGGCACCGCGTAGAACAGCATCGCGCCGGGCAGCCGCGAGTTGCCGCACTCGTCCACGATCTGGCGCAGGTTGTCGAGCGCCCTCCGCTTGTCGCGCGACGACGACAAGGACATCCCGCGCTCGGCCTCGTCGAACAAGAGCACCAAGCCCCGGAACCCGATCGAATGGACCCACTGGATCAGCGAGCGGATCATCCGGAACGCGGTCGCCTTGTCCACCCGCTCCGATATCCGGTGCCGCTGCCGCGCCTCCTTGCCCAGCTCCTCGCCCTTCAGCCACTGGACCACCTCGGCGAAACCCTCCTCGTCCTCGGCCACCAGCGCGGAAAACGCCGCCTTCACGGCGTTGGTGAAGCTCGAGCTCTCGGTCCCGGGCAGCTCGGCCAGGTAGCTCCTCAGCCGGTCGGCCCGGTCGTGCTCCTTGCGCTGCCGGGCGAACCAGTGGCGCAGCACCGACTCGATGCCCTTCTCCCACACCGGCGCCGGCTTGTCCACGTCGCGGGGCACGCTGATGTTGCCGGCGATGCCCCGGTACACCAGTTCGAGCTTGTCGAACGGGCACTCGGTCGGGTTCAGGCTGACATAGGCCACGCAGTAGTCGCGCCGGAACGCCAGGTTGCGCACCGAGTACAGGAAATGGGTCTTGCCCCCGCCGTAGTTGCCGGTTATCAGCTTGAAGCTCGACAGGTTGTAGGTGAGGATGCCGTCCAGGTACTCGGTCTCGACCACCTCGAGGTAGCGCTCCAGCCCGATAGTGAACGCCTCGATGCCGAACTCGGGCGGGGTCCCGGTCGCCCCGAGCTTGTTGATGACCGCTCTTGCCAGCGCCTGTTCCACCTAGGCCTCCCCTCCGGTTGACAGGTACGAATAGTATGTTCCCTCGCCGTCCTCGTTGTCCGGCACCCAAAGCGCCCGCCCCTTCGCCGTGGTCGCGTCAAAGGTCGCGACGTGCAGCCGCAGCCGCGGTCCCGCGCCCTCGCCCGCGGTCTTCAGCCGGAAAAGGTCGAAGCTGAACCTGACCCGCGGGTACTCGACGAACCGCTGCCGCGTCGGGTCGGCGCGGAAGCTCTTCGGCTGCAGCCCGTGGACCACCTCGGCCAGCACGTCCAGCAACCCGACCCGCGCGCCCGGCTCCAGGCCCCCGAGCAGCCGGCACCGGCGATAGGCTTCGACCAGCCGCCGGCGCGTCTCGGCCGGGTCGGCCGCCTTGTCGCGCAGGTCCTTGAGCCAGCCCGCCACCTCGTCCGCCAGCCCTTCCGGCGCCAGCGCGAGCCCGGTCTTCACCTGCTCGACCTCCGGCCCCCACCACAGCGCCGCCTTGCCGCCCGCGAAGTCACAGCGCAGCGACACCAGCCCGACCCGCAGCACCGGCAACTGGCCCCGCGCCCCGAGCCCGTGCCGGGCCAGCTCCTGCGCGAGCCGGGTGCCGAACTCGAACCGGAACGCGTCCCGGTCCGAACCGAGCCGCTCGCGCTCGGCCGCGAGCCACCCGTCCAGGGCCTGCCGGGTGTCGCCCGGTTCCACCGCCTCGACCGCGCGCGCGACCCGGGCCAGCTCGGTCTCGCGCCGGGTCGCGTTGTTCACCGGGTCGTCGAGCAGCCGCGCGTAACCGGCCAGCAGCTTCACCAGCTTCTGGCGGGCGCCGGCCTCGGCGCGCAGTCGCGCAAGCAGGCTCTCCACAATCTGGCAGTATAGGCCGCGTCCGGGCAGGAGTCAACGAATCGTTTCGCGGGGCCGCAAAGCGGCCGGCGCGGGCGAACCCGCGCCGACACCGGCAAATCCGACGAAAGAGCTACATCCCGCCCTCGGGCTGCTCCGCCGCCTCCTTCACCATCATCTCCTTGGCCGACCCGCGGGTG
>JAFGQF010000038.1 GCA_016935775.1 Caldifarciminota bacterium | reverse complement strand
GCCGATGATACCATCCAGCAGTCTCCGTTGCCTGGAGTGCAGGGTCGAAACCAGGTCGGCGCCGTCGTCGGTGGTAATCTCGGGACCGTGGCCGAGCGCGTCATTGATGTGACGATAGTAGGTCTGCCGGTTCTCGCCGTGGACCGCGTAGACCGGGATGCCGTGAAAACGCACCAGTGCCGCCGCCACGTCATCCTGCGTGGACAGCGGGTTGGACGCGCACAGCCGGACGTCGGCGCCGCCGGCCTTCAGCGTGGTAACCAGGTTGGCGGTCTCGGACGTCACGTGCAGGCAACAGCTCATCCGCACGTTCTTGAGCGGGCGGGTGCGCTCGAATCGCTTGCGAATCGTCTCCAGTACCGGCATCGACCGCCCGGCCCACTCGATGCGCTTACGGCCGGCGGGCGCCAGCTTCATCTCGCGGACATCACAGTTCTTCACTTCTCCCCTCCTCAACGCAGGGCTTGCCGGACCGCCGCGGCCATATCGGTCCTCTCCCAGGTGAAAGTCTTGAAACTCCGCTTCCCGAAACGCACGCTCCCCGGCTTTCGGCCGAAGTGACCGTAGGCCGCGGTCGGCGCGTAAACCGGGG
The DNA here is from genome assembly GCA_016935775.1 of Caldifarciminota bacterium. GTDB lineage: Bacteria > Hydrothermota > Tepidihabitantia > Tepidihabitantales > Tepidihabitantaceae > DSBX01. The sequence goes on along the minus strand of JAFGQF010000038.1, from coordinate 17,873 downwards.
CCCGGAGCCCGAGATGACGGATAATCTCGCGCGGCGCGAGCGGGAACAACTCCCGGATTGCCCTCTCCAACCGGGACTCGTCCACGCGCGCGGTGCCGAATGTGTCCACCGACACCTCGGTCGGCTCGGCGCGGCCGATGCAGTAAGCCAGCCGGACCTCCATCCGGTCACACACCCCGGCGGCCACGCAGTTCTTCGCGATGTAGCGGGCCATGTAGGTCGCCGAACGGTCCACCTTCGTCGGGTCCTTGCCGGAAAAAGCGCCGCCGCCGTGCCTCAGCCACCCGCCGTAGGTATCGACGATTATCTTGCGCCCGGTCATCCCGGTATCGGACTGCGGCCCGCCGACCACGAACTTCCCGGTCTCGTTGACAAAGAACCGCGTCCGCCGGTCAACCAGCCCAGCGGGTATCACTGGCCTAATCACCTCGGCGATGATCCGCTCACGGGCCGCGCGGGTGATGCGAAGCCCGGAACGGTCGAGAATCGACTCGTCGTGCTGGGCAGCAATCACCACATTGTCGATGTGCCTCGGGACCCCGTCCTCGTACACCACTGTAACCTGGCTCTTGCCGTCCGGCCGCAACCACGAAAGTACTCCCTCGTGCCGCACCGCCGCCAGGCGGCGGGCGAGGTCGTGTGCCAGGACGATCGGTAGTGGCATCAGCACATCGGTTTCTCGGCAGGCATAACCGTACATCACCCCCTGGTCGCCCGCTCCCCCGGCGTCCACCCCCTGGGCGATATCCGGGGACTGCCGGCCGATGGCGTCCAGAACCGCGCAGGCCCCGGCGCTGATACCGTCCTCCTGCCGCAAGTAGCCGATATCCTGCAGCACCCCGCGCACCACATCCTGCAAATCAACCCAGACCTTCGTGGTAATCTCGCCGCCAACCAACACCATCCCGACGGTCACATAGGTCTCGCACGCCACCCGGCCCTCGGGGTCGCCCAGCAACACCCGGTCCAGCACTGCATCCGAAATCCGGTCGCAGACCTTATCCGGGTGCCCCTCGGTTACCGACTCGGACGTAAATCGCGTCACGCTCAAGAAGACCTCCTAGTCAAAGCGCCTCGCGCTCACTGCCAGACCGCAGAATGCCCCTCAGAAGTACTGGATTGCCCGCAAACGGGCGGAAACCAGTGCCGCGATTCGGTCGCGACTCCCAGCGCCACCGCAGTAACAGCTTCCCGGTTTCTGGTCGAACGCGGCACGCGCCAATCATATGACACCCGCGCCCGGGGTCAACTGAACACGGCGGCTACCATCGGGTGGACCAGTCTGGTCGTTTCCTCCTCGTCGGTGAACCGTATCCAGCGGGCCCCGGGAAGCGCCCGGCACCAGGTCAACTGGCGCCTGATGTAGGCGCGGGTCTTGGCCTTGGCCAGTTCGACCGCTCGATCCAGGTCGAGCTTACCGTCCAGATAGTCGAGCAGTTCGGCATAGCCGTAGGCATTGGCCACGTAGCTCTGCTGTCCGAAACCGAGTTCGCGCAAGTGGCGCACCTCTTCGAGTAGCCCTCTGCGCATCATCTGGTCGAAGCGTTCGTCTGCGTGCCGGTAGAGCCGGTCGCGGTCCATTGCAAGGACAATGTAGGCCGGCTCGAACTCGTGACGGCCGGACGACTGGCGCACCAATTCGGTCATTGTCCGCCCGGTCTGTTGACGTATCTCCAGCGCCCTGATCACCCGCTGCCGGTCATTGGGATGCAGTTCACCTGCCCTTTCAGGATCCACCTCCCCTAGCCATCGGTACAGTTCCGCTGACGGTTGCATCTCCAGCCGGGCGCGAAGTTCGGGGTCCGGCTTCGGGGCTTCGAAGAAGGGCTCAAACAGCGCTCGAATGTACATTCCTGAACCGCCAACGACCATCAGCCTTTGCCCCTCCTCGGTCCGTCGCCGGATCACCGCAAGCGCGTCCCGGGCGAAGTCGGCCGCCGAGTAGGTGCGGTCGGGCTGCACCTTGTCGAGCATGTGGAATTTCGCCCGCCGCCGCAGCTCAACCGAGGGCTTGTCCGTACCGATATCGAGCCAGCAATACACCTGCCGAGAATCCGCCGAAACAACTTCGAGCCCGAGCGTCTCGGCCAGCCGGACGGCGACAGCCGTCTTGCCGACCGCGGTCGGGCCGGTCAGTACCGGGATCCTCACGTTCTTCCGAACCGCCGCTCGAGTTCCTCGGTCGCAATCTTGATAATCGCGGGTCGACCATGCGGGCAGAAATAGGGTTCGCGACAGGCAAACAGCCGGTTGCAGAGGGACTCCATCTCAAGCGGCGAAAGCATCTGCCCGGCCTTGACTGCGGCCTTGCAGGCAACCAGCCGAGCGAGCTCGGGTCTCAGTCGGGCCGAGTCGCGAGCGAGACCCGGCAACTCGGCAAAGAACTCCCGCAGGTCCGCCTTGCCGATGTAGGAGCCGGACGGAACGGTCTCTACCACCACGGTCCGTCCCGAGAACACCTTGGTCTCGACTCCCATCGCAGCCAGCTCAGCGACGAACGACTGGTACGCTTCAAACTCGTCAGCGCCAAGCTCGATGGTTATCGGGAAGAGCAGGCCCTGCGGCGCGACCTGCCGCGATGCCGCAGCCAGTTCCTCGAACATCACCCGCTCGTGGGCCGCATGCTGGTCGATGATGACATACCCGGACGCAACCTGGGCCAGGATGTAGCTGTTGTGCAGTTGCCAGAAACCGGTTGGCCCGGCTGACCCGGTGTCGAAACTGGACTGGACCGGCAAATCGTCCACCCCGCTTTCACGCCGAAGGACGGTTCCCAGAACCTTGCGACACGCCTCCGATACGAAATCGAAAAGGAAACGCTCGTCCGCGAACCGCACCTCGTGCTTGGTTGGGTGAATGTTGACATCCAGCCGGGACGGGTCGGTGTGAAACGACAGCAGGAAGTTGGGCCGGTTGCTGTCCAGGCTCGGTCCGTAGGCGTCAAGCACGGCGCGGGCAACGAGCCGGCTCTGCACCGGGCGGCGATTGAAATACACTTGCTGGACGTCGTAGTAGGGTCGCGCCTGTCCGGGCGCGGACAAGAATCCCTGGAGCCTTACCAGCGGGTTCTCAACCCGGACCTCGACCAATCCTTCCACCGCCGACTTGTCGAACAGATCCGCCATCCGTTCCCGGATGCCGGCAGCCGGGGGCAACCGAAACACAACCCGGTCATCATTCGTGACCTCGAAGCCCACCCCGGGAAACACCAGCGCGTAGCAACGCACGGTTTCGACGCAGAGCTTGCCTTCGTAGCTGTCGGACTTGAGGAAAGCCCGACGGGGAGCCAGGTTGAAGAACAGTGTCCGGCAGGTAACTGTCGTGCCACGCGGATGGACGGTCTCTCTTACCGAACGTATCTCCCCGCCGTCCACCTCGACCCGCGTCCCCGGGCGGCTCTCTTCATCATTGGTTTCAAGGACAAAGCGGGAAACGGCTGCGATCGAGGCGAGTGCCTCGCCGCGAAAACCATAGCTGGTGACCCGGCGCAGGTCCTCGATCGAAGTCAGCTTGCTGGTGGCGTGACGGGCAATCGCCAATTGAGAATCCTCACGTCCCATCCCGCAACCGTTGTCCGACACACGCAACAGGTTCTTTCCGCCGTTCTTAAGGTCGACCCGGACTTCGGTCGCGCCGGCATCCAGGGCGTTCTCGACCAGCTCCTTCAGTGCTGCCGCCGGGCGGGCCACGACCTCGCCGGCGGCGATTCGGCGGACCACGTCCTCGGGCAGTGAACGGATGCGACCCGGCTCAGCTCGCGTCACGGTACTCCTCGAGCAGGATACGTCGCCCGTCGGACGCGGCAATCACCTTGATACCGGTCCGGTTTGAGATTTCCCGGGCCACCAGCCAGGGTTTCGCTTTCAACATCGTCATCCCGAAGTGGGTCAGCACTGCCAGGCGTGGCCGCATCCGGCCGATTAGTTCCTCGGCTTCAAACGAGTGGAGATGGTCCAGTTCAGAAGCCTGGTGTCGGACAACGTTGATTATTGCCACGTCGGCCCGATAGAAGTCGGCCAGTTCCGCGAAAAAGGCGGTATCGGCGACATAGCTGACCGACAACCCCGGTACGGCGAAACGAAAACCGTACACCTCGCCCCGGTGCCGATGTCTGACCGGGCAGGTGAATACCACGTTGCCGACCCGGTACTCTCCCCCCTCCTCCAGCCGGACCACCTTGTCGAGGAAACCGCGCAGGTAGCGAAAGACAACCGGGTCTTCCCCCTCGAGCGCATCGTCAGGGGCAAAGAGCATGCCGTGAGGTCTTGTGCCGCCGAACGTTATTGCCTCGATGATGTTGTTGACGTCGCCGGAATGGTCGAGATGGCGATGGGACAGCAGGACCCCGGACAGGCGCGAGGGGTCGAGATGGAACCGGGAGCCGGTCATCTTCACGAGTGAACCCGGCCCGGGGTCGAGCAGCAGCTCGGTTCCGGCCAAAGACAGCCAGATGCCGCCCGATGAGCGCAGTTGGCGCGCCACCACGATGCGCGCCCCGCCTGTTCCCAGGAAGACGATGCCGTCCGGACGGGCGTTCTGTGCCACAGACTGCAAGGATAGCCGACTCGCCCGACAGGTCAACAGCCGTCAACCCGCACCCGCTTGACTACTCACGGTCCCGCGCTAGGATGGCGGCTATGAAAGATGATGGCCTGGTAAAGGAAGTCCCGTCGAAATCCGGGAGTTTCCCGGACTGGTATACCGCGGTGGTGTTGAAGGGCGAATTGGCCGACTACGCTCCCGTGCGGGGCTGCATGGTCATCCGGCCCTATGGTTATACGCTGTGGGAATGCATGCAGGGACTGCTGGATGCCCGGCTGAAGGCAACCGGCCACGTGAACGCCTACTTCCCGACCCTGATTCCGGAGAGCCTGCTGAACCGGGAGGCTGAGCACGTGGAGGGGTTCTCACCCCAGGTTGCCTGGGTGACCCACGGCGGGGCCAAGGAGCTGTCCGAACGGCTGGCACTGCGGCCGACTTCAGAGGCGATTATCAACACGATGTACGCGCGCTGGGTGAAGAGCTACCGGGACCTGCCGGTGCTTGTCAACCAGTGGTGCAACATCTTCCGCTGGGAGAAGGCCACCCGGCTGTTCCTGCGCACCCTGGAGTTCCTGTGGCAGGAAGGCCACACCCTGCACCGTTCCGAGGAGGAGGCCGAGGAGGAGGCGCTGCGCATCCTCGATATCTACGTTGATTTCGTGGAGAACGACCTGTGCGTGCCGGTGCTCGCCGGGCTGAAGCCGGAGAGCGAGAAATTCCCGGGCGCGGTGCGGACCTACACCATCGAAGCGATGATGCCCGACGGCCAGGCTCTGCAGTCGGGCACCTCGCATAACCTAGGCCAGGGGTTCGCCGAAGCGTTCGATATCCGTTACCTGGACGAGGACAACACCGAAAAGCGGCCGTGGGGAACCTCGTGGGGCGTTACGACGAGGCTGATTGGTGCGCTGGTAATGACCCACGGCGACGACCGCGGGCTGTTCCTGCCGCCGCGGGTCGCGCCTTTCCAGGTCGCGGTCGTGCCGGTGCTGTTCGGCAAGCAGGATGAAGCTGTGCTGGCGAAGTGCCGCGAGGCGGTGACCGCGCTCGCCGGCTTGCGGGTCAAGTTGGACGCCGATACCAACCAGACCGCGGGCTGGAAGTACAACCAGTACGAGATGCTGGGCGTACCGGTCCGGGTCGAGATCGGCCCGAAGGACGTGCAGAAGGAGGGCGCGGTGCTGGTGCCGCGTGACGGCTCGGGCAAGCGATTCATCCGCTTCGCGGACCTTGCGCAGGAGGTGAACGGGCTGATGGATGGCGTCCAGCGCGGGATGCTGGCCGCTGCCCGGGAGCGGGTGCGAGCGATGACTTCCGAGGCCGGTAGTTTCGACGAGTTCCGCGCCCGGCTTGATGCGGTCCCCGGGTTCATTCGCGTGGCCTGGTGCGGCAGCGCCCAGTGCGAGGGGCAGATCATCGAAGAAACAAAGACCACGCCGCGCGTGATGGTGCCGGCAGAGCAGGACCGGGGCGACGCGCCCTGCATCGCCTGCGGCCGGCCCACCGGCAAGCGAATCTACTACGCGCGGACCTACTAGCCCCGGCCGGCTCAGTCCCGGACCGTGGCCAGGGGGCGTATTTTCTCGAGTTTCGCGGGACCGATGCCGCTGACATTGGCCAGTTCGTCCACCGAGCCGAACGGACCGCGGGCCTCGCGCCAGACAAGTATCCGCCTGGCGGTGGCCGGGCCGACTCCCGGCAACCGCTGGAGCTCTTCCATCCCGGCCGTGTTGATATTCACCGGACCCGAATCCGATGCCGGCACGGGCAGTAGCCCGGCTGTCGGCGAGAACATCTTCAGCCAGCCGGCCGGCCGAATGGTATCCAGGGACTCGGCAAACTCGAGCCAGAGTTCTGTCAGGTTTGATGCAACCGGGTTGCCGCTCGATTCGATGCCGGCAGCACGGTACAGTTGCTGCGGGGCGACCACCCGGTGGATGCTCCTGCCGTCCCGGTAGCGGACGCGGCAGACCTGTGAGACAAGGGGCCAGATCGTCGTGTCGCCGAGCATGAACAGGTCGGCGCCGGCAAGGTAGGGCAGCGGTTCGTCAGCGGGAAGGCCGGCGAGCAGCTTGTGTAGGCTGGTGTCGTCGAGGACCGCAAGAAGAAGGCGTTCCCGGTGCGGGACGCAGTCGTGCAGTTCGCGCCGGGCGAGCGCCGGGCCGGCAAGACCGGACTCGATTGCACTCGTGGGCACGAGGCTGATATGGGAACCGACAGCGGCGCGCACGGCCTCGGCGACCACCTGGCCGGCGCAGGCATCCCGCGGACCGGCGGGCGCAGGCGCCATCTCCACACTCGCCCGGGCAACGACGCTGTCCATCTCGGGAACAATGAACTCGCGCACCAGTGTCGAGCACGGGCCGTCTGAGGGCGACCCGGGCAGGACATTGAGGTGGCGCGAGCGCAGTTCGTCCACGCGCCCGGCCGAGCGGTCGTAGAGCAGATCAACGACGGCAAGCCGGTGACCGTACGCCGCGACAAGCGCCATCCTCTCGCGCGGCTCTCCTCCGTCGTCCGGGCAGAGCACGAGGTCCACCCCGGGCACCGAGTCGAGCAGGCGAGCGCCGTCCGCGGACGGAAAGTGCCCGAAGACCACGATGACATCGCAGGATTCCGGGGCGAGAGCCCGCAGGTAGCGGCGGCACTGGTCGAGCGGGTCGCCGGGGTCAAACCCGCCGGCGCCACCGTAACGGACGGCCCGCGGGTCGGACAGCCCGACGAGCCCGACCTTCACGCCGGCCGTACGGCGAACGCACCAGGGCCGGAAAAGCGGCACCCGGCGGTTGAGCACGACGTCGAGCAACGGGTCGGCCAGCAGCGGGAAGGCGGCCAGGCCCGCCAGCAGCTCCAGTTCCCGCGTCCCCTCGTTGAAGTCGCGCGCGCCCAATGCGGCCGCGTCGTAGCCGACCTGGTTCATGAACCGGACCTGGGACCGGCCGTGGCTGGCGTTCGCCTCGGGCGAACCGAAGGCGAAGTCGCCGCAGTCCAGGAGCAGGCTTCCCGCGGTACGCTCGCGTTCGATTGTCCGGGCCAGGCCATCCCAGCCGCCGAGTTCCCGGCGCGGCAGGCCCGGGGCCGCGAAGTCCGCGGACGGGGCCAGGCGACCGTGCAGGTCGGCGGTCGCCAGCACCCGGACCGCGGCAAGACCGCCCGGTGGCCCGCCGAGGACAAGGACGAGCAGCAGCGGCTGCAGCATACGGCAATATAGCAGAACCGCCGCCGGTCGCAAGCCGCGCCGGCACGATTCTTGACTCCCCCCAACCGGCTCCTAGAATGGCGGTCAATGGACCTGTTCAACAAATGCCTGCAGTACTACCCGATCGTCGAGACCGCCCAGAAGGCCGGCTACTACCCGTACTTCATCCCGCTCAGCTCCGAGCCGGACCGCCGGGTGACGATTGACGGCCGCGAGCTGATAATGCTCGGGTCGAACAACTACCTGGGCCTCACCACTCACCCCAAGCTGAAGCAGGCGGCGATTGACGCCATCAATCACTACGGGACCGGTTGCACCGGGTCGCGCTTCCTTAACGGCACGCTCGACCTTCACGTTCGACTCGAGCGCGAGCTGGCGGAGTTCTACGGCAAGGAAGACTGCCTGGTGTTCTCAACCGGCTACCAGACGAACCTCGGCACGATTTCGGCGCTGGTGCGCAAGCACGACATCGTCATCACCGACAAGCTCGACCACGCCTCGATAATGGACGGCTGCAAGATGTCCTACGGCGCGGTGAAGCGCTTCGTCCACAACGACCCGGAGTCGCTGGAACGGGTTCTGGGTCACCTGCCCGCGAGCGCGGGCAAGCTGGTGGTGGTGGACGGCGTGTTCTCAATGGAGGGCGACCTGGCGCCGCTCGACCGGCTGCTGCCGATTGCCCGGCGGCACGGCTGCCGGCTGATGGTCGACGACGCCCACGCGGTCGGGGTGGTCGGCCCGAACGGCCGGGGCACGGCCGAGCACTTCGGGGTCGAGGACGAGGTCGACCTGGTGATGGGGACGTTCTCCAAGTCGTTCGCCTCGATCGGCGGCTACGTCGTGGGCGACCACAAGACGATCACCTTCATCCGGCACAACGCCCGGTCGATGATCTTCTCGGCCGCGATCCCGCCGCCGGCGGTCGCGACCGTGCTGGCTGCCCTCGATATCATCCGGACCGAACCGGACCGGCGCGCGCGGCTGGCACAAACGACCCGGAAGATGATCGACGGGCTCCGGGAGATGGGCTACGACACCGGCACCACCGTCACGCCAATCATCCCGCTGCACATCGGCGAGGACATGAAGACGCTGAACTTCTGGCGCGCGCTCTTCGACGGCGGCATCTTCGCCAACCCGGTCCTGCCGCCGGCGGTCCCGCCCAACCGCTCGCTGATTCGCACCAGCTACATGGCCACCCATACCGACGAGGACACCGACGAGGCGCTGGCCCTGTTCCGGCGCGTGGGCCGCGAGTTTGGACTGCTGGAGTGACGTGCTGACCGTCCGCGCGGTCGAGAGCGGGCGCGACCTCGAACGGTTCATCCGTTTCGCCTACCGGGTCTACCGCGACGACCCGAACTGGGTCGCCCCCCTGCTGGGCGACCTGCGTCACGCGCTGACCCCGGGCCGGCACCCATTCTGGTCGCACGCCGAACGCGCGCTCTTCCTGGCCGAGCGCGACGGCCGGGTTGTCGGCCGGGTTGCCGCCATCGACGACCGCAACTACAACTCCTTCCACGAGTCAAGCATCGGGTTCTTCGGCTTCTTCGAAACCGAAAAAGACCAGGAAGTCGTCGACGCGCTGCTTGACGCGGTCTACGGCTTCTGCCGGGAGCACGGACTGGCAACGGTCTACGGGCCGGCCAACCCGTCGATGAACGACGAGTCCGGGATGCTGCTCGGCCCGCACGACATGCCGCCCTACGTCAAGATGAGCTACAACCCGCCCTGGTACCCGGCCCTGGTCGAGGCCGCCGGGTTCACCAAGGTCAAGGACCTGCTGGCGTTCGTCGCCCGGGTGGACCAGCCGGTGCCGGCCAAGATCGAGCGGGTCGTCAGGATGTACCGCGACCAGCCCGGGCTCGAAATGCGCCGGGTCGACATGGCGCATCTCGAGCGCGACCTCGGGTATGTCAAGGAGATCTACAACGACGCCTGGTCGCGGAACTGGGACTTCGCGCCGATGACCGGCGAGGAAATCGACGAACTAGCCCGCCAGGTTAAGCCAATCCTGAAGCCCGAGCTGTGCCCGATTGTCTTCTACCGGGGCGAGCCGGCCGGGATGGCGGTCGGCCTGCCCGACTACAACCAGGCCCTCATCGGCCTGCGCGGCCACCTCTACCCGTTCGGCTGGCTGAAGTTCCTGCTTGCCCGGCGCAGGATAGACCGGGCCCGGGTCTGGGCGCTGGGCATCCGGCGCAAGTTCCACGGGCTGGGACTGGGCTCACTGCTCTACCACCAGTCGGCGGTCGGCGCCCGGCAACTGGGCTACCGCGAAGCCGAGATGTCGTGGATCCTCGAGGACAACGAAGCCATCATCCGGCCGATAATGCTCTTCGGCGCCCGCGTCCACAAGACCTACCGGGTATACCAGCACCCGGTGCCCGCGGCCTAGCGCGGCGCGAAGGTCCGCATCACCGCCTCGGCCTGGAACAGGCCGTCGAGCTTGTCCCGCCCGGGGTTGAACACCAGCCCGTCCAGCAGGTAGAACCGGCCTTCGTGGTTGAAGGCGTAACTGACGAATGGCCCACCGATGGTCGACTCCTCGTTCTCCCAGATGCCGGCCAGCCGCAGGCACGGTCCGCCCAGGAACTCGATCGTCGAGTGCCAGCGCAGGGTGTCGGCGGTGATGTCGCCGTCGTAGAATCTCACCCCGAGCGAGTCACGCAGCCGGTAGAGCGCGTCCGGGTCAAGCGGCCGCTCCCGGTCCTCCCAGTAGACGAAGACGTTGCGGTCCGGGTGGTGGCCGTACAGGTAGACGAAGTTGGAGTCGGATTGGTCCTGGCGCAGCCACCAGCTCCTCGGCACGTCGATGCCGAACGAGTGCCGCTCGCGCAGCGAATCCCCGGCCCGGTTGTTCAGCCCGCGGTAGTAGACCGCCCGGGCGCTGTGGTCGAGCACCGCCTCGCGGCAGGTCTGGCGCAGCCTCGGGCCGTAGGCGACAAGCCCGGGCACGAGGCGGTCCTCGTCGCGGGCGACGAACACCACCAACCGCTGGTTCCGCGCCCAGGCGTTGGGCACCTGGAACATTCCCCAGTCGCCACCGGGCAGCGAATCGGCGCGCGGCCCGAGCACCGCGCGAATCACGCTGTCCGAAGACGTGCCGACCATCAGCAGCGTCCGGAGAAGCGAGTACCTCGCGTACTCGCCCAGCCCGAACACCCGCAGCTTGAACTCGACCTCGGGCTGGGGCATCGGGAGCCGCTGCTGCAGCGTCGCGCGGACGATTGACTCGACCGCTCCCCACTGGTCCGAGGCGACCGTTATCTCGCGCAGCGGGCCGACCGCCGGCACCTGTCGTTTCGAACAGCCGGCCAGCAGCGCCGCGGCCGCGACCAGCAATACCATTCGTTTCATCTCACCCCACTTTCAGAAGCTCTTCCCTGCCGTGGTATCTCTCATCGAGCGTTGCCCGGACCCGTCGGTGCCCGGGCAGCACGAGGCCCGGGTCCAGCTCGACCAGCCGGAACGCGTCCCGGCGCGCGCGCCGCAGCAACTCGCCGTCGCGCACGATGTCGGCCACCCGCAGGTCGGGTAGGCCGTGCTGGCGCGTGCCCAGCAGTTCGCCCGGGCCGCGCAGCTCAATGTCCTTCTCCGCGAGCAGGAACCCGTCGGTCGTGCGGCCGAAAAACTGCAGCCGCTCGCCGGTCTCCCCCTCCGGCTCGCGCGGCATCATCAGCACGCAGACCGCGCGTCGGTCGCCGCGGCCGATGCGCCCGCGGAGCTGGTGCAACTGGGCCAGGCCGAACCGCTCCGGTTGCTCGACAACCATCACGGTCGCGCGCGGGATGTCAACCCCCACCTCGATGACCGTGGTCGAGACCAGGATGTCGAGCTCACCCCGGCGCAGGGAGTCCATCGCCGCGTCCCGTTCCTCGGCCCTCATCCGGCCGTGCACCAGCCCGACGCGCCGGCGCGGGAACGTGGCCGCGACCCGCTCGCTGGTTTCGACCGCCGACGCGACGTCCAGCTTCTCGCTCTGCTCGATCAGCGGACAGACAAAGAACACCGCCTCGCCCCGGCCCAGCCGCTCCTCGATGTAGCCGTAGACCCGGTCGCGCCTCGACTCGGGAACCAGCCGGGTCACGACCTCCTTGCGGCCGGGCGGCTTCTCGTCCAGCACCGAGACGTCCAGGTCGCCGTAGACGGTCAAGGTCAGGGTTCGGGGAATCGGGGTCGCGGTCATCACCAGGAAGTCCGGGTTCTCGCCCTTGTTCATCAGCGCGGCCCGCTGCATCACCCCGAACCGGTGCTGCTCGTCCACCACCACCAGCCCGAGTTGGTCGAACCTCACCCCGGCCTCGATGAGCGCGTGGGTGCCGAAGACCAGTTGGACCTGTCCGGACTCCAGGCCGGCCAGGGTTTCGGCCCGGGCGGTCGGCCGGGTCGAACCGGTCAGCAGCCGGGTCTCGACCCCGAGCTCCCGCAGCCGGTCATGCCAGCCGCCGAAGTGCTGGCGGGCGAGAATCTCGGTCGGCGCCATCAGCGCGGCCTGGCAGCCGCTCTCGACCGCCACCAGCATCGCGTAGAGCGCGACCACGGTCTTGCCCGAGCCCACGTCGCCCTGCAGCAGCCGGTTCATCCCGCGTTCGGACGCCATGTCCGCGGCAATCTCGGTGATGACCCGCTCCTGGGCCCGGGTGAACTCAAAGCCGGTCAGCTCGCGGAAGCGGCCGGTCAGCCGGCCGGTTCCGGGCAGGGGCCGCCCGCGGTGCAGCTCGGCGTGGCGGCGGTGACGCAGGGCCAGCACCAATTCGAGATAGAGCAGTTCGTCGTAGGCCAGCCGCTCGCGGGCGCGGAGCGCGTCCTTGACCGACTTCGGAAAGTGCACCGCCTCGAGCGCGTCCCGGACCCCGGGAAAGCCGTAGTGGTCCAGCGTCTCGCGGGTGAGGGTCTCGGGCAGCTCGCGGCCGAACCGGTCGAGCGCGTCGCGCACCGCCCGGCGCAGCGCCCAGGTGGACAGGCCCTCGGTCAGCGGGTAGACCGGGACGACGGCATGTACGCCGCTCGCCTCGCCCCCGGGCTCCACGGTCTCGAACTGGGGGTTGGTGAACCGGGGCCGGCCGCGCCAGGCGGTTACCTTGCCCGACACCATCAGTTCGGTGCCGGGCCTGAGCAGGTCCTTCAGGTCGGGCCGGTTGAACCAGAATGCCTCGATGGCCCCCGAGTCGTCAGCCAGCACGCAGGAACTCATCTGCCGGAAGTTGCGCATCCGCCGGCCGCCCGCGGCCAGCACCCGGGCGAACACTGTCACCTCCTGGCCGGGCTTGAGGTCGCCGATCGGCGGCGAAGCCGACCGGTCGAGCCAGCGGCGCGGGACGTGGAAGAGCAGGTCCCGGACGGTCGCGATGTCCAGCCGGGCGAGCTGCCGCGCCCGGGCAGGGCCGATGCCCTTGACAAACTGGACCTTGGTGTCGAGCACGGCCGCCATTCGCGTCAGTCCACGGCCTTGAGCAGGGCGCGGAACCCGCGCTCGTCGAGGATGGGAACCCCGAGCTCGCGGGCGCGGTCGTACTTGGAGCCGGGCGACGCGCCTGCCACCACGTAGTCGGTCCTGCCGGACACCGATGATGAGACGCTGCCGCCCCGGGCCGTCACCAGCTCGGTTGCCTGCTCACGGGTCAGCCCGTCGAGCGTGCCGGTGAGCACGAACTTCTTCCCGGCCAGCGGCTTCGGCCCGCTGGCCGACTCGTCGGCCAGCTTCAGCCCGGCCCGGCCGAGCCGCTCGACCAGCCGGACGTTCTCCTCGTCGGCGAAGAAATGGCGCAGCGACTCGGCCACCGCGCTCCCGATGCCGGGAATCGCGGCCACCTGCTCCTCGCCCGCCGAGCGCACCGCGTCCATCGAGCCCAGCTCGCGCGCCAGCAGCCGGGCGGCGTGTGAGCCGACGTGGCGGATGCCGAGCCCGTAGAGCACCCGGTGGAACGGCCGCTCGCGGCTGGCGGCGAGCGCGGCGACGACGTTCTGCGCCGACTTCTCGCCCATCCGTTCGAGTTCGGCAAGCTGTTCCGCATCCAGGTCGTACAGGTCGGCGATGCTCCCGACCATCCCAGATTCCACCAGTTGGCCGACCAGCTTCTCGCCCAACCCCGCGACGTCCATCGCGGCCCGGGACGCGAAATGCACCAGCCGGCCGCGCACCTGGGCCGGGCAGGAGGCATTGACGCATCTCAGCGCCACCTCGCCGGTTTCGCGGAACAGTCTCGTGCCGCAGGCCGGGCAGGTCTCGGGCGGCTCGAACCTGCGTGACCCGCGCTTCCGGCGCCGCTTGTTCACCGACAGCACCTGGGGGATTATCTCGCCCGCCTTGTGAACCAGGACGATGTCGCCCTCGCGCACGTCCTTGCGCGCCAGTTCCTCGAAGTTGTGCAGGCTGGCGTGGATCACGGTCGTGCCCGAGAGCTGAACCGGTTCCATCTCGGCCACCGGGGTCACGGTTCCGGTCCGGCCGACGTTCAGGGTGATGCGCCTGACCCGGGTTTCCTTCTCCTCGGGCGGGTACTTGAAAGCCACGGCCCAGCGCGGGCTCTTGCCGGTTGAGCCCAGTTCCTCGCGGTCGCGAAAGCGGTTGAGCTTGACCACCATCCCGTCGACGTCGTACTCCAGTCCGTGGCGGCGTTCGTCCCATTCCCGGCAGTACTCGATGACCGGCTCGATGCCGTTGAGAGAATCGCTGCCCGGGACGGTGGCGAATCCCAGCTCGCGCAGCCGGGCCAGCACTTCCCGGTCGGTGGCGCAGTGGGACGCGGGTGGCCGCGGGATGGTGTGGATAAAGCACTCCAGCCCCCGGCGGCGCACCTCTGCCGGGTCGAGCTGCTTCAGGGTCCCGGCCGCGGCGTTGCGCGGGTTGGCGAACACCGGCTCGCCTTCCTCCTCGCGCCGGGCGTTGATTGCCGCGAACCGGGAGCGCGGCAGGTAGACCTCGCCCCGGACCTCGAAACTCTCAAACCCGGCTATCCGTCGCCGCAGCCTGAGCGGCACCGAGCGAATCGTTCGCGCGTTGGCGGTGATATCGTCGCCGCGGAGGCCGTCACCGCGCGTCGCGCCCCGGACCAGCCGGCCGTTCTCGTAGCGCAGCGACACCGCCACCCCGTCCACCTTGAGTTGCACGACGTACTCGGGCTCGGCCACCGCCTTGCGCACCCGGGCTTCGAACTCGCGCAGCTCGTCGTAGTTGTAGGTATTGTCGAGCGACTGCATCGGCGGGTCGTGGCTGACGGTCTCGAACTCCTCGAGCGGCCGGCCGCCGACGCGCCGGGTAGGCGAGTCGGGCGTGACCAGGTCCGGGAACCGCGTTTCCAGTTCCTGCAGCCGCTGCATCAGCCGGTCGTATTCCCGGTCCGAGATCGCCGGCTCGGCCAGCACGTAGTAGCGGTAATCGTGCTCCTCGATTTCCCGCCGCAGCCGGGCCACTTCCTTCTTCGCTTGAGCGCGCTTCACCGGGTCATTGTCCTGTCTGGCCGGAAAATGTCAATCGGGCGTGAGGTGTTCGCATCCTCGGTCCTCACTCCCCGACCCTGGTGCTGCTGGTGTTCTGGTGTTTGACTCCTTTCTCTCCGGTCCTCGCTCCTTCTCTCTTCGGGTCCTCGTGGTCACTCCGTCCCCGGTCCTCACCACCAGCACTCCCGGCGGTTGATTGTCTCCTCCACCCGGGCTAGAATGATTCGATGCGCCATCTCATCCTGGCTCTCATTATGCCGGTCGCGCTGCTGGCCGGGCCGGTCGGCGACTACCTCGGCTTCCATGTCGGGTTGGTCGAGGTCCGCGAGCACGCCGGTCGCGAATCGCTGCACGTCACCCTGCCGGTGCCGTTCGACACGGTCTTCCAACACGCCTGGACCGATACCAGCACGGTCATCGCCGAAACCACGCTCGGCAACTCGCCCGCCTGGCTGGTGCGGCACTGGAACTCCAACAACGGCGAGGTCGTGGTGGACACCGCCTGGGAATCGGGCGACACCCTGATGCGGGCCAAGTTCGAGCTGCTCGAGTTCACGCTCTGGGCAAACCGCTACCGGGTGCCGTTCGAGGTCGGCAACTGGTGGCGCACCGGTCTTGAGGGCACGTACTACTTCGACCTGAACGGCGACAGCCTCGAGGACACCCTGACCATCTGGGGCGACACCTGCCGGGTCGAGGCGATCGAGGACGCGGTCGTGCCCTGGGACACGGTGCGCGACTGCTACCGCCTCCGCACCACCCTGCGCCAGAGCCTGAGCCTGCGCGAATCGGTCCTGCCCATCCGCGAGACCAGCTACGTCCGGGCGTGGGAATGGTACAAGGACTCGCTCGGCCGGGTGCGCGACTCCTCGGAAATCGAAGGCGACGGTTACGTCTGGCTGATAATCTGGCTGCCCGCGGCGCAGTTCTGGGCCTCGGACACCGGCGTCCTGCTGGCCCGCTACACCGGCCTGGCCGCGCCCGACACGCCCGCGCCCCTGGCACGGCTGGTCGCGGCTCCCAACCCGTTCCGGGAGAAGACGACCATCAACTTCCAGCCGACAGCCCGCGGTCCTGAGGCCGTCACCATCTTTGACGCTGCCGGCAGGCAGGTCCGGGTTCTTGCCGTCAGCCGTCAGCCGTCAGCCGTTGGCTCGGTCTCGTGGGACGGCACCGACGACCGGGGCCGGCGAGCGCCGCCCGGGGTCTACCTTGCCCGATGCGGCCCGACAACAAAGCCCGTCACCCGGCTGCAATAGCCAATGCCCCTGCTGCTGCTCTTGCTCATCGCCGCGCCGCCCGACGTCGCGGTCCTGCGCTGGGCCGGCCCGCCCGGCTCCCGGCCCGGCACCTTTGCCGAGTGGCAAGCCGCGACCGGGACCCGCGACTGGCAGGTGAAGCTGGTCGGCCACCGCGCCGGCGGTTTCGAAGGCCGGGTGGACATCCTCGTCGAGGCCGACCTCGCCGACACCCTCGGGCCCGCGCTCGACACGATGGCGGCCGACATCGCTGCCGAGGGCTTCGACGTATCGCTCTACGGCGTGGCCAGCACCGAACCCGAGTCGCTGCGCGCCTTTCTCCAGCGCGAGTACCAGTCCGGCCTGGTCAGCGCGGTCCTGGTCGGCGACCTACCGGTCGCCTGGTATCAGTTGATTGACGACTGGAACAACAACGGCATCCGCGACCCGGACGAACACTACGAGGAGTTCCCCTGCGACCTGTACCTGATGGACCTTGACGGTGAATGGCAGGACACCCTTGTCCGGCTCGGCCGGCTCGACTCGCTCGTGCCCGGCACCGACACGATACTCGACTCCCACTCCGGCCACGTCGCCCCGGAAATCGCGGTATCGCGGCTCGCCGCCTCGCGTTTCGCCGCGGAAATCCGCGACCTCACCAGCTACCTCGACAAGGCCCGGCGCTACCGGCACGGCGAACTGCGGCTGGCCGACCGGGCCCTGGTCTACATCGACGACGACTGGTGGCCCAACGCGACGTTCTGGGACTCGGACGTCGGCCTGCTCTACCCGGACCGCTGGTCCTGCTGGGACCCCGAGACCACCCGCGCGCTCGACTTCCGGCCGCGCATCGATTCGGCCGCCTACGAATCGGTCCTGCTCTGCGCCCACTCGTGGCCCGCGGGCCACTGCTGGTACTTCGCCAACCGTGAGAGCACCGACTACCTTCACGGCCACGAAATCCCGGACCTCGACCCGGCGGCCTGCTTCTGGAACCTGTTCGCCTGCTCCAACGTCCGCTACACCGAATGGTACTACTGCGGCGGCCGCTACGTCTTCCAGACCGCCACCGGGCTCGGCGCCATCGGCTCTTCCAAAACCGGCTCGATGCTCGAGTTCGACGATTACTACCAGCCGCTCGCCAACGGCCGCAACCTCGGCGAAGCGTTCCGCTACTGGTTCGAACGCCAGGCCGACGGCGGGTTCGAACCCTGGGAGAGGTCCTGGTTCTACGGGATGTGCCTGGTGGCCGACGGCACGCTCAGGCCCCGGATGACCACCGCGGTCGCCGAACCCGGGCCCGGGCCGGTGCGGCCCGCGCTCAACGCCTGGCCCGAACCGTTCACCGACCGGCTCTCAGTCAGCCTGGCGCCCGGCACCGCCGGGCCGGCCCGCCTGCGCGTCTTCGACCCCGCCGGCCGTCAACTCGCGGCATTCGACTGGCCCGGTTC
>JAFGQF010000213.1 GCA_016935775.1 Caldifarciminota bacterium | reverse complement strand
GCCGATACTGGGTGTCCAGGAGACAAGCGATGAGAAACCTTCCCGCAACCCTGCTGCTGTTGGCGCTGGCCGGCCTGCTGCTGCCGACGGCCTGCGACTTTCCGTTCCTGACCGACGATTTCGAGCCCTCGGGCACGCCGTTCTACCTGAACCCGGGCCTCACGGTCGAGCTGATAACCGGCAAGGACCAGGGCTTCCCGGCCAACGGCACCTACCCGATGAACGTGGTGCTGGCCGCGACCGCGCCGGCCGACGACACGCTGCCGGCCGGGCTCTTGTTCCGGACGCGGCGCAACCAGGTCCAGCACATGCTGGTGCTCAAGCCCCACGCGGTCAGCGCGGGGCCGGGCGGCGCGGCCAACGAGGTGGGCGTGTTCTGCTGCAACGAACTGCGCCACATCCCGCGCTCGGGCGACACCTTTGACCTCGGGCCGGTGACCGACAACGCCGGGCTCAACGAGATAATCGCCCTGGTGCGCGACAAGGACATCTCGGGCGCGGTCTGGACCGTCCAGCGCGCAATCTGGCTGGTGACCGACTCGACCGGGCTGAACGGGTTCTACCGCGACTCGCTCGCCGCGCTGCCCGACGAGACCGACAAGCCGGCCCGGCGCCACCGCTATGACCGTGGGCGGCTCGAGCGCGAGAAGGCGCTTCGGCGCCAGGCGGGAGTCCGGTAGGGGATGAAGCAGTTCCTGCAGGGCGTGCTCGCCGGGCTCGACGTGGACCACGCCGAAATCCGGGTCGAGGAAACCGAGACCACGACCGTCGCCTACCGCGGCCGGGAGCTGGACAGCATCGGCCGCAGCTTCGAGCGCGGCGGCTGCCTGCGGGTGTTCCACCGCGGCAACTGGACCGTTGGGACCTTCAACCGGGTGGACGAGAGCCTGAATGACCTGGCCCGGGACCTGGCCGTGCAGGTTGAGACCCTGCCCGAGCGGGACGATGGGCTGGCGCCGCTGGGTTCGGCCGAGGAGACGGTCGCGCTCGACCCGTCCGAAGACCCCGCGCAGGTCGGGCTCGACGAGAAGCACGACCTCATCCGGCACTACAACGACATCCTGCTCGCGGCCCCGGGGATCGTCTCGACCAATGCCGTCTACCACGACGCGCGCGGCCGGGTCGCGCTCTACACCACCGAGGACCGGTACGTGGACCGCGAGTTCGGCCGCGCCGGGTTCCGGGTCGCGGCGATAGCGAAGGACGGGACCGACATCCAGAGTTTTCACGACGGGTTCGGCAAGACCGGCAGCTTCCGGGCGCTGGCCGGCCGCGAGGCGCTGGTCGAGCGGGTCGCCCGGCGGGCGCGCGAGCTGCTCAAGGCCGAGCCGGTGAAGGCGGGCCGGTACCGGGTGGTGCTGGACCAGGAACTGGCCGGGGTGTTCGTCCACGAGGCGTTCGGCCACCTGAGCGAGGCGGACTTCCTCGCCGACAACGAGCGGCTGCGCGGCCTGATGGCGACCGGCACCCGCTACGGCACCGACGAACTGACGATAGTTGACGACGCCTCGCTGCCGGGCGAGCGGGGCAGCTACCGGTTCGACGACGAAGGCTGCCCGGGAACCCGGACCGAGCTGGTGCGCGAGGGCGTGCTCGTCGGCCACCTGCACGACCGGCAGACCGCGCGGGCGATGGGCGAGCCGGTGACCGGCAACGCCCGGGCGGTGAGCTACCGGCACGCGCCGATCGTCCGAATGAGCAACACCTGGATCGAGCCGCGCGCGGCGGTGCTCGAGGAGCTGTTCGACGCCTGCGAGGGCGGGCTCTACGTCTGCGGCTCGCGCGGCGGGATGACCGAACTCGAGAGTTTCACCTTCTCGTCGCAGTACGCGCAGGTGATCGAGGGCGGCCGGCCGACCCGGCTGGTGCGCGACGCGACGCTGTCGGGCAACGTGTTCGAGACGCTCGGCAACATCGAGCTGGTCGGCGACGACCTGGTGATGTTCGGCGGGCTGGGCGGCTGCGGCAAGTCCGGCCAGGCGCCGCTGCCGGTCGGGCTGGGCGCGCCCCACCTGCTGGTCCGCGACGTGGTCATCGGGGGCCGGTGATGCAGGAGAAGGAAATCCTCGCCCTGGCCCGGCGGAGGGCCGACCGGGCCGAGGTCTACGCCGAAGAGACCGACCGGACGACGGTCGAGTTCCGCGCCGGCCGGTTCCACTCCCAGGAGTCGCGGTTGGCGCTCGGCCACGGGCTCAGGGTGGTGAAGGACGGCCGCGTCGGCTTCAGCTCGAGCACCGACCCGGAGCGGCTCGACCAACTGGTGGACGCGGCGGTCGAGACCGCGCGCTACGGCCGCGAGTGCCGGTTCCGGTTCCCGCACGCCGCCGAGGGGCCGGCGGTCCGGACGTTCGACAACCGGGTGATGCTGGTGACCGCGACCCGGCTGCGCGAGTGGGGCGAAGACCTGGTCCGGGCGATGCGCGCCCGGGTGAAGGATTTGAAGCTGGATTTGACCTTCCGGCGGACCTATGTCGAGACGGTGGTGGCCAACACCGAGGGACTCGCGGTCGGGTTCCAGCGGGCCGCGCTCGAGCTGGACGTCTCGGGGCTTGTGGTGGACGACGGGCTGGTCTGGCTGCCCGGGTACGTCAACCTCTCGAACGGCGAGCCGTTCAACCTGGAACCGCTCTGCGACCAACTGGAGAATCTTGCCCGGCAGGCGCGCGAGCGGGCGCGGCTCGCGAGCGGAACCTGGCCGGTGATAGTGATGCCGCCGGCGCTGGCCGAACTGCTCGGGCCGCTCTTCGCCGGGGTGAACGGCCGGATGAAGGAGAAGGGCACCTCGCCGCTGGTCGGCCGCGAGGGCGAGCCGGTAATCGGCGCGTCGCTGACGGTGGTCGACAACCCGCTGCGCGACCACGCCACCGGTTCGAGCCGGTTCGACGGCGAGGGGCTGCCGTGCCGGCGCAACGTGCTCTTCGAGCGGGGCGCGTTTTGCGGGTTCCTGCACGACCTTTCAACCGCGGCCGCCTGCGACGACGAGCCGACCGGCTCGGCCCGGCGCGGCTACGCATCGCCGCCCTTCCCGGCCATCACCAACCTGGAAATTCTGCCCGGTGACACGACATTCGAGAAGGCGGTGGCCGAAATGGAACAGGGGCTGGTCGTTTACCAGTTAACCGGCGGCGGCCAGTCGAACATGCTCGCGGGCGAGGTGGCGGTGAACTGCTCGACCGCGCTCAAGGTCGAGGCGGGCAAGGTCGTCGGCCGGGTGAAAGGCGCGATGCTGGCCGGCAACATCTATGAACTGCTCAAGACCGTTGACCGGGTGGGCGCGGTTCAGCAGGACCTGGGCGATTCCTTCCTGCCGTTCCTGCGCTTCCCGGCCCTGAAGACAGCAACCGGCGATTAGCCGACAGGAGGAACCGGAATGGCGAAGCGGAAGCAGTCCCGGCTGGAGAAGCAGTTGCGGGTGAAGCCGGGAGAGCTGCGCTGGAAGTGCCCGCCCAGGTGTTTG
Source organism: Caldifarciminota bacterium (assembly GCA_016935775.1). Lineage (GTDB taxonomy): Bacteria > Hydrothermota > Tepidihabitantia > Tepidihabitantales > Tepidihabitantaceae > DSBX01. The sequence goes on along the minus strand of JAFGQF010000213.1, from coordinate 457 downwards.
AAGTTCAGGACGACCGATGATATCAAGCTGCCCGAGGCGAAGCCGGGCGGCGCCCGCGATGGCATCATCGGCCAGTCCCGGGCGGTGGACGCGCTGGCGCTCGGCCTGGAAATCGAGGCGACCGGCTACAACATCTTTGTCACCGGGCCGGTGGGCACCGGCCGGACCACGACCGTGCGCCAGATGCTCGAGCGCTACGAGAACGAGAAGCGCGAGCTGGACGACAAGTGCTACGTCAACAACTTCAAGGACCCGGACCAGCCGGCGCTGCTCCGGTTCCCGGCCGGCCGGGGGCAGGAGTTCCGCCGGGCGATGGACGGGCTGGTGGACTTCCTGGTCAAGACCCTGCCCGGCCATTTCGAGGGCGAGGCCTACCAGCGCGCCCGGGCCGCGATTGTCGAGGAGTTCAAGGAGCGGGGCGGGGCGCAGGTGCGCGAGTTCGAGAAGAAGGTCGCGG
>JAFGQF010000212.1 GCA_016935775.1 Caldifarciminota bacterium | reverse complement strand
GACGGGCCGTAGAACCGGTGCGCCTCGGCCGAGTCCACCGCGCTGGAGCGGACCGAGCGGGGCCGGGCGAGCGGGAAAACCTCGTCGGTGACGGTGCGCTGCTCGCAAACCACCGGCCGGACATCGTGGACAAAGGGCAGGGCCCGGACCGCGGGCAGGGCGACGGCAGGCAGGTCGAAGCTGGCCGCGTTGAGCCAGTCCGAGGTCGCGCGCAGCCGGCCGCCGAGCGCCTCGACCGCCCGGACGTACTCGGGCCGGACCGGGAGGTCGCTGAAGTCGAATCCGCCGAGCAGCGAGCCGGCGCGGCGAACCCGGCGCTGCGGTGTCGCGGCGGCCGCGACGGCGGCCAGGGCCGAGCGGTAGCCGGCATCGGTTTGAACGGCCTTGTCGGTGAACAGCACCCAGGCCGGCCCGTCGGCCGCGGGCGCGTCACCGGCCGCGAGCGGCGCGCGGTAGAACGCCGGCGCCGCGGCAAGGACCAGCACGATGAGCAGGTTCATCAGCGGGATGCAGCGGACGGCAAACTGTCATTCACGGGACCTCCTCGGGGAGTTCGGGCGGGCGGTGGAAGTAAAAGAGAGTACCCCGCGCAGGAATTGAACCTGCAACCTACGGATTAAGAATCCGGTGCTCTGCCTAGTTGAGCTAGCGGGGCATGCTGCCACGGGCTCGGCAACCCTTGCCGTCTTCCCGCGGCCGCCTCGGTCAGCGAGCGCGCCCGGCGCGACTCGAACGCGCAGCCTACGGGTTCGAAGCCCGGCGCTCTGTCCAGTTGAGCTACGGGCGCTCGGTCTCCATCCAACCCCGACCGGGCAGTATAGCGATAAAGACCCGGCCTGCAACTCTGAATCCGCGAAGCGCACAGCGGGCAAGGGTGAGTGAGGGGACTTGAACCCCCAGCATCCTGAGCCACAGTCAGGTGCTCTAACCAATTGAGCTACACTCACCGCATCGAATCGGGGAAATTATAGCGGTCGGCTCGCCGTTGTCCAGCAAGGCCGGGCGGGTTTTGACCTCGGGCCGGGAACGTGTATAGTTGTCGCTGTCGGAAACAACCAACCAGCGACAAAGGAGCTGAAGCGATGGCAGAGTCCAGGCAGATGAAGAAGATTCTCGTCACCGGCGCGGTCGGCCAGATCGGGTCGGAACTCACCCTCGAGCTGCGCCGCCGCTACGGCGCCGACAACGTCGTGGCCACCGGGCGCAAGACCGCGCCCTCGGACGAGCTGAAGAACTCCGGGCCGTTCTACTTCATCGACGTCGCGAAGAAGGAGAGCGTCGTCGAGGTTATCGAGAAGCACGGCATCGACTCGATAGTCCACATGGCGGCGATCCTGTCCGCGGTCGGGGAGAAGAACCCGCAGCTCGCCTGGGACGTCAACATCAACGGCCTCTACAACATCCTCGAGATCGCCCGCGAGCGCGAGCTTGCCCGGGTCATCGTCCCCAGCTCGATCGCGGTCTTCGGGCCCGAGACCCCGCGCGACAACACGCCCAACGAGACGGTGCTCAAGCCCCGGACGATGTACGGCGTCACCAAGGTCGCGGGCGAGCTGCTGGGCGACTACTACTTCCGCCGGTTCGGGGTGGACGTCCGCGGCCTGCGCTACCCCGGCATCGTCTCGCACGAGACCCTGCCCGGCGGCGGCACGACCGACTACGCGGTCGCCATCTACTACGAGGCGGTCAAGAACCGGAAGTACACCTGCTTCGTGCGCGAGGACACCCGGCTGCCGATGATGTACATGCCCGACTGCATCAAGTCAACCATCGACCTGGCCGAGGCGCCGCTCGACAACCTCAAGCACCACTGCGACTTCAACGTCGGGGCGATGAGCTTCTCGGCCGGCGAGCTCGCGGCCAGCATCAGGAAGCACTACCCGGACTTCGAGGTGACCTACGAGCCCGACTTCCGCCAGGCCATCGCCGACTCCTGGCCGTCGTCGCTCGACGACACGGCGGCGCGCGAGGAGTGGGGCTGGCAGCCGGCCTTCGACCTCGACGCGATGACCAAGGACATGCTCGAGAACCTCGAGCGCAAGCACCGGGAAGGCAAGTTCTAGGAGCCGGCGGTGCTGTACTTCGGCCGCAAGGACATCGGCAAGGTCATCGACCCCGACCGGATATTCTACGGCGAGGGCCGGGGCGAGTTCGGGGTCTGCCTGCACATCCCGCTCAAGGGTCACATGGCCGGTTCGGCGCCGTCCGAGGACTACCTGCTGATGCTCGGGGTGGCGAACAACCTCGTCGAGTACCTGATGTACTACCGGCCGGCCAAGGGGCCGGAGGTCTGGGACTACGACGTCGAGAAGGCCGCCGAGCAGTACTCGGTGTGCGGCGACAACCCCAACTCCTCGGGCGTCATCCTCGAAGACGTCAACTACAAGGCCGGCCCGAAGGTCCAGGTATTCCTCGACAAGACCTTCGGCTCGAACGAGGTCTCGATTCGCTGGAAGAACAACATGGTCGGCGACGAGCGACTGCTCGGCGACTACGAGGACTACCTCAAGCAGGCCGTCCGCGAAGGCCAGCTCAACGGCGAAGAGCCGCCGCAGCAATAGTTACGCGCCCGCCGGGCGCGACAGTTCCCGGGGCCGGTTGACCCTCCAGCCGGCCCCGGCTACAATCTCGCGATGGTGACATTCAAACAGGTGACCAGGGACCCGGAGGTCATCGCCCTGGTCGAGGGTGCGGACAGCCAGCTCGAGACGCTCGGCTACACCGAGCACGGCCCGCGCCACTGCCGGCTCGTGGCCAAGAATGCCGGCCGGCTCCTGAAAGAGCTGGGGCGCGACGAGCGCCGGGTCGAACTGGCGATGATCGCCGGCTACCTCCACGACATCGGCAACGTCGTCAACCGCGACCAGCACGAGCGGACCAGCGCGCTGCTGGCCCGCGAAATCCTCATCCGGCTCGGGATGGGCTTCGACGAGATCGGGACCGTGATGGCCGCCATCGGCAACCACCACGAGGACGGCGGCAACCCGGTGTCCGACGTCTCGGCCGCGCTCATCCTCGCCGACAAGGCCGACGTCCACCGCAGCCGCGTCCGCAACCCGGCCTTCGTCAAGTTCGACATCCACGACCGGGTCAACTACGCGGTCCAGCGCTCGACACTGACGGTGGACAGGCCGGGCAAGAGAATAGTCTTCGACCTCAAGGTGGACACCGCCATCTCGCCGGTGATGGAGTACTTCGAGATATTCATGACCCGGATGGTCATCTCGCGCCGCGCGGCCGATTTCCTCGGCTGCCGCTTCGAACTCAACATCAACGGCACCAAGCTGGT
>JAFGQF010000211.1 GCA_016935775.1 Caldifarciminota bacterium | reverse complement strand
CGGTCGATTGAAAACTCGAGCGTCCACGTCGCGCCGGCGTTGGTGGACCGGAATACCGCGTTCGTGTTAGAGGCGTTGGCGGCCAGAGCGTACACCAGGCCGGGCGTGGCCGAGTCGAACCGCAGCAGGTTGCGGCCGGCGGGCAGGCTGGTCGAGACGAGGCTCCAGCTCGCGCCCGCGTCGGTGCTGCGCAGCACGCCGGCCGTGTTGTCGAATGCCAGCACCGTGTCCGGGTGCTGCGGGTCAAACCGGACGCAGTAGATGTACCCGGCGCGGTCGAAGCTCCAGTTAGCCCCGCCGTCGGTGGACGAGTACAACCCGGTCGTCGTGCCGACGATGAGCCGGTCGTGGTCGCGCGGGCTGACCGCGGTCTCCCACGGAATGACGCCGTCCAGTATTCGCTGCCAGCTCGCGCCCGAATCAACCGACCGGTACAGGCCGTCGGTGCTACCGGTGTAGACCCTCGCCTCGTCCACCGGGTCGACGGTCACGGTCAGGAAACAGGTGCTGCCGTTCGGCGGCCCGAGGCCGTCGCGGCACGGGTGCCAGCTCGCGCCCCGGTCCGTGGACGCGAACAGGCCGCCGTAGAAGTCGCTCGCGTACACCCGGTCCGGGCTGGCGGCGCCCGCGGCGAAACTCCGGACATCGGCCCCGGGCGGCCCGTCGAGCGGGACCCACTCCTCGGCCGCGACGACCGCTGCCGCGCCGAACAGCAATGCCGGAATCATCACGGCTCGTCTCAAAACGCGCATGTTCACTTTATCTCCCTCCTGCTGCCGACAACAGTTATCCTCTGTGCGGCGCTTCCGCCGTCCGAAACAAGCCGAATCACGTACACGCCGCTGCTGATGCCACGAGCGTCAAATCGAGCTGTCCCGGAATCCCCGGCTTCGCCGCGGTGGATGGTCCTGATCTTGCGGCCGCCGACATCGCACAGGTCGATCCTGACTGGCCCCGCGTGCGGAACCGCGAAGGCGATTCGCCCTGGCCCGGCCATCGGGTTGGGCACTACCGACAACGTCGGCCGGGCAGGGCGGTTCGACCCGGGTCCGGACTCGCCCACCCCGACCAGGCCCGACGAATCGGCCTTGATCAACCACGCATCGAAACTCGGCGTGGCATAGGTGTACGAACTGCCGAAACCGATGACCCCGCCGTCAGCCGTGGGCTGAACGCAGTTGACATGGTCCCAACCCGTCTCGGCCACGTCGCCCCAGCTGTTCTGCCACCGTACATTCCCGGCCGGGTCGGTACGGAGCATCCAACCGTCGCTGTCGTTCGCGTCGTCGGTCCCGCCGGCCAGGTAGCCACCACCCGGCATGTTCCGCACCGAGGCAAGTGACCCGCCGACCCCGTGGTTGCCCGGGTACGCTCTTGCCCAGACCGAATCGCCCAGGGAATCGGTCCTGACGAGCCAGCCGTCACGCTGGTTGCCCGGGTTGGCGCTGTATGAATACGTGTAACCGGCGACGATGTAACCGCAGTCCGGCGTTTCCGCCACGTCAAGTCCGGCTTCACCCCATGCGCCCATACCGCCTCCCATGATCCTGGTCCAGAGCGTATCCCCGGAGGAATTCGTCTTCAGCAGCCAGAGGTAGCGGTTACCGAGCGAGGTGTACCCGGTTATGATATACCCGCCGTCCGAGGTCCTGTCCACGCCGAATGCCAGGTCCATACTCGAGTTGGCATACACCTTCTCCCATTCCTTGTTGCCCAGGCTGTCGGTCTTGGCCAGGTACAGGTAGCCGGTGTTGCAGGCCCAGCCGGCCCGGCCGGCGATGAGATAGCCGCCGTCATCGGCAAGCTCGATGTCATAGCCGGTACACCTGATGAGCGTCGGCTGGTCGCTGATGAACATCCGGTCCCACTCGGGGTATCCGAGCGAATCGGTCTTGAGCAGGTAAAGCCAGCAAGTGTCATCCGAGTAGTAAGACCCCGTGATGATGAACCCGCGATCCGGCGTCTCCTTGACGCTCTCACCGTACTTTGCCCGGTCGTTGTTCTCGTAAAACCTGTGCCAGATCTCATTGCCAAGGGTATCGACCTTGAGGAGCAGTATCTCCTGGTCGCTCCCGGTCGTGCGATACCCGCAGTAACCACAGCCGACATAGTTGCCGTCAGAGGTCACCACCCCGTGGTGCAGCTCCTCCCGGCTGTGCCAGCCTCCTTCCCACTGGTAGTTACTCATCCAACTCAAGGAAGCGTGAGCAACGGACAACACCGTTGCTATCATCAACAACGAAACCAGTCTTGCTCGAACCTCGGGTTTCATGGAACCCTCCTCATCATCCAGGCAGGAAACCTCGCGTCGAAACCCGGCGCGAACGGGTATCCGGTCCTTCCCGACGAAGCAACGGCAATCATGCCGACCTGTACCGGAAGCCTGTCACTGCTCCGCCTCCTCTCACGACCGGGCGGCCTTATCCGAAGCTCCCTGGCGCCCCGGTAATACCGGGGGACCGGCACAAGGCCGCCCGCGGCCAGTCGAGAACCGGCAGAACCCGGAACCGGGAGCAAGCCCGGCCTCGACCTCCCGCGCTTCTCGCCTACTTCTGCACGACGAGCTTGGCCGTGCCCGAGTAGCCGTCGGTTTCGAGCCGCACCAGGTAGATGCCCGCGCTCAAGGAACGCAGGTCGAGCGAAACCGCGCCGCTGCGGCCCGCGGCCACCCGCCGGTCGAGCGCCAGCCGGCCGGT
>JAFGQF010000037.1 GCA_016935775.1 Caldifarciminota bacterium | reverse complement strand
GGTCGAGCAGACCCTTGACTTCGCCCCGGGCGATTTCGTCTTCGACAAGACCAACGGGTTCGACGTCGTGGCCCTGCCCGGCCACTACTCGACGTCCGAGCCGGGCCGGCCCAACCTGCCGCTGGCGGTATACAACGTCGTCATCCCGGCCGACGCCGAGGTGGTCGGCGTCGAGGTGACGGAGGCGAACTGGACCGCGCTGCCCGGGGAGTTCGACATCCACCCGAGCCAGCGGGCACAGGCCCTGTCGCTGCCGGAGCTCGAGTTCGTCGGGAAGGACGACAGGACCTATGGGACCTATTCGACCTATCCCGAGGAGCCGGTGAGCTTCACGCGGTCCGGATGCTTGGGCGGGTTCCGGGTCGCGGGCATCCAGGTCGCGCCGCTGCGCTACGTGCCGGCGGCCCGGCGGCTGGAGCTGGCGACGCGGCTTACCGTCACGGTGCGTTACGAGCGCGGCCGGCACGACGAGTTCGGACTGGACGAGTCGCAGGTCGAGCAGGCGGCAGGCTGGGCGCGGCAACTGGTCGTAAACACGCGGGATGTCGAACGGTTCGCGCCGCGGGCGGTCGAGAAGGACGACTGGACCTGTGACATGGCCATCGTCACCAGCAGCGGGCTGGCGAGCGCGTGGCAGGGCTATGCCGACTGGCGGACCCGGCAGGGCGTCAAGACCGTCGTCACCCGGACCGACTCGATCTACGCGGCCTTCCCGGGCCGCGACAACCAGGAGAAGATCCGCAACTGGGTGCGCGAGCTCTGGCAGAACCACGGGCTGAAGTGGCTGCTGGTGGGCGGTGACGCCGAGGTCGTGCCGGTGCGGCTGGGCCGGATAATCTGCGAGGGTTCGACCGGCGACATCGCCACCGACTTCTACTACGCCGACCTGCAGTACTCCTGGGACTCGAACAACAACAACCTGTTCGGCGAGATGGGCGATTCGGTGGACCTGTTCCACGACGTGCTCGTCGGCCGGCTACCGGCCGACAACGCCGCCGACGTGGCGCTGTTCTTCGCCAAGTGCACGACCTACGACCGGCACCCGGACCCGGGGTACATCAAGAAGGTGCTGTACGGCTCGACGATGCTCTTCACCCCGTTCCACGGCCGGGTCATCAACCGGATGATGGCCGAGCTGTACCCGACCGGCTGGCAGTTCAACCACCTCGAGGACCCGCCCTCGGGCCAGTACGCCAGCGCGATGAACCAGGGCTACCAGTACGCCCACGTCGCGGCGCACGGCAACCAGACGAGCTTCTCGGTCATGCGCAGCTCCGAGTGCCCGGGCCTGTCCAACGGCTTCGGCAAGCTCAACTTCGTGATATCCATCGCCTGCATGTCGGGCTGGTTCGACGGCTACGAGTGTCTGGCCGAGGCGCTGGTCAAGGCGCCGAACGGCGGCTGCGTGGCGACGATGCTGAACTCGCGCTACGGCTACGGCTACCCGCCCGGGTTCGGGCCGTCGGAGATGCTCGACCTTGAGTTCTACCGCTACCTGGTCAACGGCGCGGCGGACCAGTACGGCGAGCTGGCGATGCTCTGCAAGGACCATTTCCAGAGCCTGACGATGGGGCAGGAGGTCTGGCGCTGGTGCGTCTACGAGCTGAACCTCTTGGGCGACCCGACGCTGTTCGCGCTGACCGATACCGCGCGGGCGCTCGCGGTCGAGCACGTCCCGTCGTGCCCGACCGGGGCCCAGGCTTTCCGGGTCCGGGTGCGGGATGGCTCGACGCCGCTCCGGGGCGCCCGGGTCTGCCTGATGAAGGGCGAGGAGACCTATGCCCGGGGCTGGACCAACTCGCAGGGCTGGGTGGACCTGCTGGTGAGCCCGCAGACCGCGGGAACGATGGACCTGACGGTCAACTGCCAGAACCACGCGCCGCACGACGGTACGGTTACGGTGACCGGCAGCACGACCGCGCCGGCGCTGGTGTTCGCCGGGCTGCGGGTGGACGACTCGGACGGCAACGGCCGGCTCGACCCGGGCGAGACCGCGGACCTGTACGTTTCGGTGAAGAACGAGGGCGCGACGAGCGCGACCAGCACGGCCGGCGTGCTGCGCAGTTTCTGCCCGTACCTGGCGCCGGTGGATTCGACCGCAAGCTTCGGCACGGTCGCGGCGGGCGCGACGGTCGAGGGCGAGCCGTTCCGGGTGACCGCGTCGGGGATGACGCCCGAGGGCACGCTGGCCGAGCTGACCTGTTTCTGTTCGGCAGACCAGGGCGACTGGGAGCCGTTCTTCGAGACACGCATCGGTCCCGAGCCGCCGGCCAAGGCGGTATGGCTCGACCACGACACCGGCGAGGTCATCTTGAGTGTCACGTCGCTCGGCTCGGTCGGCACCCTCGGACCGTACCGCGAGGGCTCGGGGATGAAGTACCCGCGCGACGCGGGTTACGGGTCGCTGTACTTCACCAGCCTGGCCTGCGGCAACGGGTCGAACTACGTCGTGGACCGCTGGTACGGCAACCCCTCGACCACCTGGAACGAGGATTGGGCGATCGTTGACACCCTGCACGCGGTGGTGCCGCCGATCGC
>JAFGQF010000210.1 GCA_016935775.1 Caldifarciminota bacterium | reverse complement strand
GGGCCTGGAACCGGGCGACATCTACGATATGGTGCTGGCCCAGAACACCAGGACCGCGTCGCTCGACGCCGGCCACACCCACCGCGCTTCGGTGAAGTTCAGGATGGCGGAGAACCCGAGCGGCGCGGACCAGGAGTGAAGGAAGCAGTCAGCAACCAGTATTCAGTATCCAGCATTCAGCATCCTGCATCCAGGGACCAGTAACCGGGTAGCGGACGGCGCGGGGGTCGGCGGTTCTGACTTCAGTGTTCTGACTTCTGACTTCGCCCGGCGCCTACTCGACCCTGAGTTCGAAGACAACCGTGTTGGCCGGGTCCGGGCAGGAGACGAGCGCCCGGCCCGGCTGGTCTTCCCACGGCAAATCCCCGCCGAACCGGAGCGCGGTGGCGAACGGGTAGAGCGCGTTGAACGCCCACGAGCAGAGCCCCGGGGGACAGGTTTCGCCGATTTCGTATTCCTCGCCCGGCCGGTGGCCGTACGAGCAGGCCGGGCCCGGTTCCCCGAGCGCGCTGCCAATCGAGAGCACCCGGCAGACGACCCGGCGGCCGCAGGCCGGTTTCAAGTCATTCTTCATTTGCCGGATGTTAGCCCGGGCCGGGTCCGGGTCAAGCCGATTGACTCGGGTGCCGGGCCGGATATCTTAGGCAGATGCATACGCGGAGATTCCTGCTGCTGACCGTGCTGGCACTGGCGGTTGCCGGCTGCCGGGTGAAGCCGGGCGACCGGGTGGTCGCGCGGGTTAACGGCGTGCCGATCCGCGCCGCCGAACTTGCCGCGGTCCTGCCCGCGCAGGCGGGCACCACCGACGTTGCGGCGAAGCGGCAGGCGCTGGACGGGCTGGTGGACAAGGAACTGGTGGTGCAGGCCGCGCTGGCGCAGGGGCTCGACGATTCGCTCGACTACCAGCTCGAGCTTGAGCAGAAGCGGCTGGTCAACCAGCGACTCTACGAGCGGGTGGTTGGCTCGGCCGAGATGCTGAGCGATCTCGAGCTGGAGAACGCCCGCAAGCTGCTGGTGAACGAGGTGCGGGTCCGGATGGTCGAGGTGGCGAGCGAGAGCCTGGCCCGCGCGCTGGCGGCCGAGCTGGCGCGGGGCGTGCCGCTCGAGACGCTCGCCGTTCGCCATTCGACGCACTGGAGCGGGCAGGCGGGCGGGGACTGCGCTTTCCTGCCCGAGCTGTGGGTTGACTTCCCGATGCGCGCCGAGGTGCTGGCGATGGAGCCGGGCGAGACCCGCGGCCCGCTTGAGGTCTATGGCCGGTGGCGCATCGTCCGGGTCGAGGCGCGCCGGCCGGCCGACCCGCCGCCCCCGCCGCTGGGCGAGATACGGCAGGAGCTCGAGTTCCGGCTCAAGAAGGCCCGGCGCTACGACCTGGGCGAGCGCTACCTCAGCGAGTTGCGCGCCGGCCTTGCCTGGAACCCGGCGGGCATCGCCCTCGTGATCGGGCCGACCGACGAGCTGACCGACGAGCAGCTTGAAACGCCGGTGGTCGAGCGCGCGGACGGCAAGTTCGTCAAAGTGCGAAACCTGCTGCACGTCGCGTGTCGGTTCCCGCCGACGCTCGACAGCACGATGCGCGATTACGCAATCCGGCGCGAGGTCGAGGAAGACCAGCTCTACGAGCGGGGGCTCGAGCTCGGGCTCGACCGCGAGCCCGACATCCGGCAGGCGCTCGACGAGCGGCGGCGCGACCTGTTCTACCAGCTCTGGTACCGGCGCGAGGTCGCCGACCGGGTCGCCGTCGGCGAGGACGAACTGCGCGCCTTCCACGAGCGCAACCGCGCGGCCTTCGGCGACCGCGACTTCGAATCGGCGCGCGAGGAAATCAGGCTGCGGCTCCTGCCCGAGCGAAGGTCCGCCCGGCTGCGCGCGGCGCTGGGCGAGCTGCGGGCCGCGGCGAATGTCGAGATTGACGAGCGGGTGCTCGAGACGGTCACCCGCGAAATGAAGGACCCGGGACCGCCGCGCCAGCCGCGCGGCTGAACAACCGAGAGGGGACGATGAAGAACCTGTTGCGAATCGCGTTCGTGGCGCTGCTGCTGCCGGTGCTGGCCGGCTGCCCGCCCAAGGTCGAGGGAGAGGTCGTCGCGTCGGTGAACGGCGACGTGCTGACCAAGCAGGAGCTCGAGGCGCTGGTGCCCGAGGGGTACGGCGTGGACCGCGAAAACCTGCCCAAGATTCTCGACAAGTGGGTGTCCAACACCCTGATGTACCAGGAGGCGCTCAAGCGCGGGCTCAAGGACACCGACGAGGTGAAGACCTATCTCAAGCGGCTCGAGCGCGACTACCTGGTCAACGAACTGCTCGACAAGCTGACCGGTTCGGTGTCGGTCAGCCAGGCCGAGCTGCTCGAGTACTTCCAGGCGCACAAGGACGAGTTCGGCGACGAGGTCAAGATGGTCCGCATCGTCCTGCCCGACAGCCTGCTGGCCGAGCAGACCCTGGCCGAAATCCGCGCCGGCGCCGACTTCGCCCGGCTGGCGAAGGAGCGGTCGCAGGACGCGTTGCTCGAGGGCGGGCAGGAGTCGCGCTACTTCGCGCGCGG
>JAFGQF010000209.1 GCA_016935775.1 Caldifarciminota bacterium | reverse complement strand
CTGTGCTGATTGCGGGGTGGAGCAGCCTGGAAGCTCGTGAGGCTCATAACCTCAAGGTCGCTGGTTCGAATCCAGCCCCCGCTACTCAACAGAACGGGCCCTTCGGGGCCCGTTCGTCTTGTTCAAACCAGGTCTACAGGCTGTCCACCGTGATTGCGAAACCCTGGGTGATGATGTCCGCCGGTCTCGGCATTTCCCCGTGCGACGAGTCGCGGGCCTCGACCGTGAACTGGAAGTCCCCGGTCCGAACAGGCAGGCCGTGGAGCACGCCGTCGCGGCCCTCCACCCTGAGCCCGACACCGGGCGGCAGCTGGCCGCCGATGACCCGCATCGAGAGGTAGCCGTGCCCGCCGGTCGTCCGGATGGTATCGGCATAGGCCTGGTCCAGCCGGCCGTCGGCCAGTTCGAATGTCTGGAACCGGAACGGGTCGAGTTCGGTGCAGGCCAGGCCGAACACCAGCAGTGCCGCGGCCGCGACGCGCCGGTACAGGCTCAACCGTCTCCCTTGCGCTCGTTCAGCCGCTCTTCGAGCCAGCCGGTCCAGGCGTCGAGCCCCTCGCCGGTCTTCGCCGACATCCGCAAAACCGGTATCCCGGGCTTGAGCTTGTGGACCGCCGCCTCGAGCGCGTCGGTGTCGAAGTCCACATACGGCAGGAGGTCGGTCTTGTTGACCACGACGAGGTCGGACTTGGAGAACATCAGCGGGTACTTGACCGGCTTGTCGCTGCCCTCGGGCGTGGAGATAACGGTGACGTTGTGGTGGGCCGGCAGGGTGAACTCGGCCGGGCAGACCAGGTTGCCGACGTTCTCGATGATGAGCAGGTCAAGCTGCGCGAAGTCGATTCCCGGGAAGACCGACGCCATCATCATCCCGTCGAGGTGGCAGGCACCCTGGGTGTTTATCTGGGTGACGCCCGCGCCCCGGGCCGCGACCCGGTCCGCGTCCAGGCTTGACTGGATGTCGCCCTCGATGACGTAGATGCGCCAGCGGTCGAGCAGCTTCTCGACCGTTCGCTCGACCAGCGTTGTCTTGCCCGCGCCCGGGCCGGACATGATATTGACGCCCAGCACGCCGTGCCGGTCAAGGGTCTCGAGCTGGGACCGGGCCAGCGCGTCGTTGCTGGCGAGCACCTTGCGCATCACCCGGACTTGAGCCATCGCAGCGCCTCCTTCTTCACTTCGACCACCTGTCGCCGCTCGCTGCCGACCGAGGCGAGCGCCACCGGGCAGCCGCACAGTTCCTCGAGCCGGCGCAGGTAGCGCCGGGCCCGCATCGGCAGCTCGCGGAGCTTGCGGCAGGCGCCGGTCGTCTCGTGCCAGCCCGCAAATGTCTCGTACACCGGCTCGAGCTCGTCGGCGCGGGTGGGGTCGAACTCGTCGAGCCGCTGCCGGCCGCAGCGGTAGCCGGTGCCAATCCTGATTTCCTCGAACGAGTCGAGCACGTCGAGCTTGGTGATGACCAGCGCGTTCAGCCGGTTGAGCCGCACCGACGCCCGCACCACGCCGGCGTCAAACCAGCCGCAGCGGCGGGGACGGCCGGTGGTCGCGCCGAACTCTCCGCCCAGCTTGCGCAGCCGCTCACCCTCCTCGCCTTCGAGCTCGGTCGGGAACGGGCCCAGCCCGACCCGGGTTGAATACGCCTTGGCCACGCCAACCGCCTGCTCGAGCCACAGCGGGCTGACCCCGGTGCCGGGCCCGACTCCCCAGACCCCGGTGGACGAGCCGGTCACGTAAGGATAGGTCCCGAAGTCGATGTCGAGGTGGACGCCCTGCGCGCCCTCGAACAGCACCGGCTTGCCTTCGGCAAGCGCGTCGGTGATGACCCGGCTGCCGTCGCCGACCATCCGGGCGAGTTCCCGGGTCGCGCGCCAGTAATCCTCGGCCAGCTTCTTGAACGATATCGGCTCGGCGCGGTAGCGCTCCATCAGCTTGACGTTGGCGGCGGCGAGGTTGCGCTTCAGCTTCTCGCGGAACCGCTCCTCGCGCCCCGGCAGCAGGTCGGCGGCCCGGATGCCGACCCGGCCGACCTTGTCGGCGTAGGCCGGGCCGATGCCGCGGCCGGTTGTGCCGATCGGCGAGCGGCTGTGTTTCTCGGCCAGCAGGTCGAGCTGGCGGTGAAAAGGCAGTATCAGGTGGGCGCGGGCGTCGACCGTCAGCCGCGAACGGGCCCGCAGCTTCATCCGCGCCAGCGCGGCGGTCTCCTCCCCGAGCGCGTGCGGGTCCACAACGCAGCCGCAGCCGATGACGCAGCGGACGCCCGGGGTCAGGATGCCGGAAGGAACCTGGTGGAGAATCGTCTGCCGGTCGCCCACGCGAACGGTGTGGCCGGCGTTGGGCCCGCCCTGGAAACGCACGACCAACTGCGCGGTCCGGGCGAGGTAGTCAACGACCTTGCCCTTGCCCTCGTCGCCCCACTGGGTGCCGACGATGGTCAGGTTGGGCATCGTCCGTTCCCGGCGGCCCCTAGAACTGGTAAGAGAACGAGAACTTGTAGTTGTTGGTCCCGAAGTCGTAAATGTACTGGTCCACGCTCAAGTCGAACTTGAACCGGGCGTACTCGATGCCGCCGCCGAAGGTGATGCCGACCCCTTCGACCGTGCCGAGGTTCTTGCGGGTGAGCGCGTCCCACAGGCTGACGTGCTCGGTCCCGGCGCCCTCGCGCTTGACGGTTATGCCGCCGCGCGCGCCGCTCAGGTCCTCGAAATACGCGGCCCGGGCCGACAGCGCCAGCGGGTCGTAGCGAAACGTGCCCTCGAACCCGAGCGTCTTCCAGGCGTCCCGCCACTCGACCGCGGCAAGCTGGGCAAAGGTCTTGGTGCCCTCCGGGTCGTAGAACATCCCGACCAGGGTCTTGTTGATTTCCGGGGTGATGCCGAGCTGGAAATGGTCGGTCTTCACCGGGAAGTAGGTCACGCCGAGCCTGAGCATCCGCGGCAGCGGGTCCGACTCGCCCGACGACGTGTAGGATATGTTCGGCCCGATGTTGGAGAGCCCCAGCCCGGCGTTGAGGAAGGTCCACGGCTTGTAAAGCACGCCGAAATCCAGCGCCCAGGTCATCCCGGTGCCGCCGGCCTCGATGCCCAGCTCGGGCATCACCTCCCAGACCCAGTCCGGCACCAGGAACGAGTAGATGAACTTGGCGCCGAACCCGACCCCGAGGTTGTGCAGGACGGGAAAGCCGTACCCGGCGGCCACCGAGACGTCGAAGGTCGTGTACTTGCCCAGGAACTCGCCCTGCTCGTTGATGACGTCGGTTTCGCCGGTCGTCAGGTAGATGATGTTCAGGCCCGCGCTGCCCCGGTTCTGGAACCGGTGGGTCAGCCCGGCGTACTCGTAGTACATCCCCGGGTAGAGGCCGGGCAGCCAGTTCGCGTGCATCAGCGTCGCGTGGGTACCGTCCAGGAAACCCAGCCCGCCCGGGTTGTAGTGGACCGCGCTGGCATCGTCGGCGATGGACGTGAACGCGCCGGCAAGTGCCGTCGGCCGAGCCGCCGGCCAGATATACAGGAAAACCGCGCCCGGGTTCTGACTCGCCCCGGCGCTGCCGGCCAGCAACAGCGCCGCCAGTGCCAGCCGGGAAACCATCCGCTTCATCAACAGACCTCCTCGAGTATCAAGGCGTGCAAGGCCAACATACGATTATAAGACGCGCCCCTGACCGGTCAAGTTGCCTCGGCAGGCCTCAGCGCAGAACCAGCAGCCGGTCGCGCAGGGTCTTCTGCTCGGGCCCGGACTGCCCCTGGGCCCGGGCGGTCAGCGTATAAAGGTACACCCCGTTGGCCGGCAACGCGCCCAGCCGGTCGCGGCCGTCCCATTCCAGCGAATTGAACCCCTCGGCCGCGGCCAGCGGGCCCAGCTCGCGCACCAACCTCCCCTGCATCGTGTACACCCGGGCCCAGACCGTCGCCGCCCGGTTCAGCCGGAACGTCAGCCAGACCCGACCCCGCACCGGGTTCGGGTACACCAGCGCCGAATCCAGCGCCAGCACCCCGCCGGCCGGTTCGGGCCGCACCACGACGCTCGCAAGCGTCCGGTTCGCCCGGTTGTCGAAAACCTCGGCCCACAGCGTGTCCTCCTCACCCGCCAGTTCCAGCCCGACCCGGAACCGGGCGGTAGTCGCGCTCCCCTGGTCGAACACCAGCGCGTCGGCCAGGTCCTGCGCCTGCTCGCCCGAGTTCACGTGGAACCACGGCAACAGGTTCGGCAGCCGGGCAATCAGCAGCCCGGACGGGTCGCTCACCACGCCCTCCAGCTCAAACGCCGCCGGCACCGTGCAGTTGTCCGCCAGCGGTATCCCGGCACGGAACATCCGCACCTCGGGCCCCGAAGAATCCGCGCTCGGCGGCACGTCCCGGCCCAGCGGCACCGGGTCATGCAACAGCGCCGGCTCGAACTCGCCGGCGTATGCCGCCGCGCTCAGCCGGCAGGCCAGCTCGGCCGGCACGTACCAGCCGTTCGCAACAAACACCGTGTCCAGAGGCAAAACCGCGGGCAGCGTGCCCCGCCAGTCCAGCCCGTTGCCCCGCACCTCGCCCCGGCCCCGCGCCGCCTCGTACCCGGGCACCACGTAACTCGCCGTCCCCCGGTCCGAAGAATAGCGTCGCAGCCGACGCGGACCGAACAGCGTCCACTCGAACCGGCCCTCCTCCACCCCGGGGTTGGCGTAGGCCCGGAACCCGCCGCCCGGCCGCAACGTGTCGGGCCAGACCCACGGCGGCTCGCCCGAGACCGCCGGCAGCCGCAACCGCACCGCCGGGTCGCCGAACAAGTGATACACCCGGTCGGTCGGCCAAGCCCGGAAGAACGCCAGCCCGACTGTCGAATCCGGCGCGCCGTAAAGCGGAGTCAGAAGGTTCACCGCGAATACCTCGTTCGCGCCCGAAGTCGTCGCCTTGGTACCGCCCACCGCGGCAATCGCGCCGCCACCCGGAAGGCGCACCACCTCCTCGGCGATACACTCATAGCGGGTATCCTCGAACCGGCCCACACTGCAGCTTCCGTAGAAACAGAAGGGCGCGCGGCCACCATTATCCAGGAGCGGCACCTGGATGACATTGAACGAACTCTCGTGGCACAGGTCGAACGCATCGCCGTGCCCGAAAAACAGGAACACCAGCGCCCCGCGCCGCAGCTCGCGCAACAGCTCGGCCCTTGCCCCCGGCTTGTTCTTCACCCCGACCAGCGGAAACTCGGTCAAATACACCTTCGCCGCGTCGGCCGCCGCACCTGCCACCGCCGCCATCCGCTCGCACTGCTCGATATGGTTAAACCCGATCGGGTCGGGCCGCCGCACCTCGCCCAGGTACTCATCGTCCGCCAGCAGCAGGAGCCGCCGCGTCCACGCCCCGCCTTCACCGCTCTCGTAGGCGGACAGCTTGTCCACGTAGACGCCGAACTCCGCGCCGGTGCGCGCGGTAAGCCGGCCGAGCATCAAGTCCGGGGTTCCGCCCTCGCCCTCAAAGTCGGCGTACCAGGCATCCAGGGCCAGGGCCTCGCGGCTCGAGATGCCGCTCGGGTCGAAACTCAGACCGATCTCATATGCCGGCACGCCCGGCGTTCGGCCCAGGCCGAGATTGTCCCGGTAATCATAGGTCGCGTCGCCCACCAACAGCGCATAGGCTGGCCGCTTATCGGCCAGGAACCGCTTCACCGCCCGCGGCTCCTCCAGCCCGAACCCGTAATCGTCGTAGACGTCCTCCAGCCGGGCCACCTCCACCCGCGCCCCGGTCATCCACGGAATCCGGCCCTCCCGGAATCGGGCGAACCGCTCGGCCGCGCCCGCGAACTGGCCCGGGCTCACGACCCAGTAGTCGGCCCGTCGCATCGGCGCGACCAGGCGGCCCGGGCTGCGGAACTCGACCCGTGCCGGCCTCAGGAACTGGCCCGGGGCCGCGGCGCAGAACCGCGTCGGGCCGGCCAGCCGGCGCGTGAACCAGGCCGTGTCGCTGGCCAGCGCGACTCCATCAGCCTGGCGCGGCCGGTGCGGGTCGGTCACGTCCAGCACCACCGGCAGCCCCGGGGCGTCGGCCACCCGGAACCGAAAAGAACCGGGCCGGTCCTCGATGAAGTGAAGCTGCCCGCCGCGCAATGACAACCGCCGCTGGTAATCCGCTTCCAGCCAGTCGAGCAGCACTCGCTTCGAGCCATCGCCGGCAAGCTCGAAGACCAGCCGGTTATCGGCCGGGTTCAGAACCGCCATCGTATCAATCACGAACAGGCGCGGGTTGGTTACCGGCGCCTCGTCGAACTCGAGCGTGGCCAGCCTGCGACCGTTCAGTTCCAGCCCGAGCACGTTCGCGGCGCTCTGGGCGAACAGCCTGATCGTCAACCCGGTCAGCCGCACCGGGACGGAAAGCCCAAGCCCGGTCTCGAACCGCACCGAAGGCAGGTAGGCATCCTTGTCCAGGGTTCGCCACAGCCAGAGCAGCCCGGAACGGGCCGGGCACTCGACGTCAGGTTCGTGGTGGACCCGGTCCCTTCCCAGGAACACCGTTTCGAGCCCGGCGGTATCAGGTCCCAGCCCGCGGTCCATCCGCAGCCCGGGCGCGCCGCCCCAGGTCAGCCAGTAGACGTTCACCTTCGTGTACAGGTTGCGCACGTAGCTCGAGCACAGCCCGCGCCAGCCGCCCGCCCCGACGCCATAAAAGACCAGCCGGTCGCCCGGGTCGAGCCGGCCATCCTCCTCGCCCGTGACAACAACGGGTATCGGCAACAGCGTATCGGGCATCTCGGCATTGGGCTCGCGCGCGCCGACGCCGTAGAGCG
>JAFGQF010000036.1 GCA_016935775.1 Caldifarciminota bacterium | reverse complement strand
GGTCAGCGAGTCGTCGCCCGACAGCACCGCCAGCCGGTCGCCGCACCGGGCCAGTATCTCGCTCGCCTGGTCGACGCTGCCCGACGCCTCCTTGACCGCGACCAGCCGCGGGCAGTCGCGCGCCAGCCGCTCGACGGTCGCGGGCAGGACATTCACCGCGCTCCGGCCCGGGATGTTGTAGAGCACCATCGGCAGGTCAACCGCGTCGTGCAGGACACGGAAGTGGCGGTACAGCCCCTCCTGGGTCGGCTTGACATAATAGGGCGCGACCACCAGGCTGGCGTCCGCGCCCAGCTTCCTCGCCAGCTTGAGCCTCGGGACCGATCTGGCGGTGTTGTTGGTGCCGCAACCGGCCATCACCGGGACCCGTCCCCGCGACTCGGCTACCACCGCGGCCACCACCCGCTCCCACTCCGAATCGGACAGCGCCGCCGCCTCGCCGGTCGAGCCGGCGGCCAGCAAGCCGGCTACCCCGCCCTTGACCTGGAACCGGACGTTGCGGCGCAGCCCGGCGACATCGAGCCGCCTGCCCCGGAACGGGGTCACCAGCGCGGTCGTACAGCCCTGGAACATCAGCATCACCCCTTTCCGACCGCGGTCGCGGTCAAGCCTGGGACTCCGGCGGCGGAACCATCTCCTCACCGGCTTGTCCGCTGCCCTTCACCCCGAGAATCCGGTCGACCTCAGAGCCCCCGAGGTTCTCCTGCTCGAGCAGGGCCTGCGCCAGGGCGTCGAGCCGCTCGCGGTGCTCGGTGACCAGCTTCACCGCCCGGTCCTGCTGCTCCTCGACAATCCGCCGAATCTCGCCATCAATGGTCTGGGCGGTTCTCTCCGAGAACGTCCGGTGCATCCCCAGCTCGCGGCCGAGGAACACCTGGTCCTCATCGCGCCCGAAAGTCAACGGCCCGACCTCCGGACTCATCCCCCACTCGCAGACCATCTTCCGGGCGAGGGTCGTCGCCTTCTCGATGTCGTCGTGGGCGCCGGTGGACAGGTCGCCGAAAACGACCAGCTCCGCCGCCCGGCCGCCAAGCATTATCGCCAGCTGGGCCAGGCAGTACTCGCGCGAGTAGATGCGCTTGTCGTCC
Organism: Caldifarciminota bacterium; assembly: GCA_016935775.1. Lineage (GTDB taxonomy): Bacteria > Hydrothermota > Tepidihabitantia > Tepidihabitantales > Tepidihabitantaceae > DSBX01. The sequence goes on along the minus strand of JAFGQF010000036.1, from coordinate 3,641 downwards.
ACCGGCAGCTGCTGGGTCACGCCCAGCGCCCGGCCGCGCGGGATAATCGAGACCTTGTGGATCGGGTCGGTGCCCGGGATGTTGCGCGACACCAGCGCGTGGCCGGCCTCGTGGAAGGCGATCCAGCGCTTCTCCTTGTCGCTCAACAGCAGGCTGCGCCGCTCGACCCCCATCAGCACCTTGTCCTTGGAGTCCTCGAAGTCCTGCATCGTCACCGCCGACCGGCCGCGCCGGGCGGCCAGCAGCGCCGCCTCGTTCACCATGTTCGACAGGTCCGCGCCGCTGAACCCCGGCGTGCCCCGCGCCAGCACCGCCAGGTTAACGTCGGTGCCGACGGTGATGCGCCGGACGTGGACCTTGAGGATGCCCTCGCGGCCGTGAACGTCGGGCAGGTCGACAACCACCTGCCGGTCGAACCGGCCCGGCCGCAGCAGCGCCCGGTCCAGGATGTCGGGCCGGTTGGTGGCCGCCATTATGATGACGCCCTCCGAGGTCTCGAACCCGTCCATCTCGACCAGCAACTGGTTCAGCGTCTGCTCGCGCTCGTCGTGGCCGCCGCCCAGCCCGGCGCCGCGCTGGCGGCCGACCGCGTCCATCTCGTCGATGAAGATGATGCAGGGCGCGTTGCGCTTGCCCTGCTCGAAGAGGTCGCGCACCCGCGCCGCGCCGACGCCGACGAACATCTCGACGAAATCCGAACCCGATATCGACAGGAACGGCACGCCCGCCTCGCCGGCCACCGCCTTGGCCAGCAGGGTCTTGCCGGTGCCGGTCGGGCCGACCAGCAGCACGCCCTTCGGAATCCTACCGCCGAGCTTCTGGAACTTCTGCGGCGCCTTCAGGAACTCGATAACCTCGTTCAGCTCCTCCTTGGCCTCGGGCACGCCGGCAACATCGTTGAAGGTCACCTTGGGCCGGTCCGAACTCATCGGCCGGGCGCGTGACTTGCCGAAGGTGAACGCCCGGTCCTGGCCGCCGGACATCCGCCGCATGAACAGCACCCAGACCCCGATTATCAGCAGCCAGGGCAGGATGCTGAGCACGATGGTGGTCCACTGCGAAGGCGGCCGGGCGATGATCTTCACCCCGGCCTCGCGCAGCTGCCGAACCAGGTCCGGGTCGTCGGGGATGTAGGTCTTGAACTCGGAGTAGGTCACCTCCTGTCCCTTGGCGTCGGTGAACTGCGACGGTTCCCTCAGCCGGCCGCTCAGGTCGCGCTCGACCAGTGTCACCTCGGCGACGTTGCCCGCGTCAAGCTCGGCGATGAAGTCGGTGTAGTCCACGGCCACCGCGCCGCCCCGCCGGGCGGCGAAGAAATTCCAGGCCGCCCACGCGGCCACGAATACCAGCAACCAGATAACCAGCGGTGTGAACACCCGCCGCTTTGAATTCTTCTCGCTCATCATTCCTTTCCGCGCGTCTGGATCTCGGCCCGGTCTCCGCGCCGCGCCAGCTCGGCCCCGCGGCCCAGCGGCAGCCTCCCGTCAGTTCGACGCCCCATCAGCCGGAGCGCCTGCTCGACGGCGTCGGCGTCCAGCCCGGGAACCAGCAGCCTCATCATCCGTCTTCTCAGAACTACACTATAGGAGGCCCAGTCGTTCAAGTCAATCACCACCCGACCGCGACCGCGACCGGCGCAACGGTCAAGCGCCAGCGCGGCGCGGGCATCCAGGTACCCGTCCTCCCCGGCCAGCAGCGCGGCCGCCCGCCGCGCGGCATGCGCGGCGGCCGGGTTCAGCTCCTTGAGCACCGGCACCACCTGCAGCCGCAGCCGGTTGCGCCGGAACGCGGGGTCGGAGTTTGATGCATCTTCGACCCACTCGAGGCACCGCGCCCGGGCATAGTCGAGCAGCTCGCGCCGTTCGATGTCGAGCAGTGGCCGGATGAACCGGCCCCGCCGCACCGGTATCCCGGCCAGGCCGCGCGGCCCGCTGCCGCGCACCAGGTTCAGCAACTGCGTTTCGAGATTGTCGTCGGCGGTATGGCCGAGCGCCACCCGGTCGCACCCCGTCGCCCGGGCCTCACGCTCCATCCGGCGGTAGCGTATCTCCCGGGCCGCTTCCTCGATGCCCAGCCGGCGACGACGCGCGTGGCCGGCCACGTCGGCCCGGCCGACACGAGCCTCGACGCCGCGGCGCGCGAACAGCTCCCGCACGAACCGGGCGTCGGCCGCAGACTCGGGACGCAGCCGGTGGTCGAGATGGAAGCCGCGCACCTCGAACCCGAGCCGGCCGCGTGCGGCCAGGACAAGGTCCAGCAGGCAGACCGAATCGAGCCCGCCCGAAACCGCCACCAGCACCCGGCTGCCGCGTGGAATCAACCGCTCGGTTCGAACCAGGTCGAGGAACCGGCCGAATACTGACACCCGGCGCTGCGTCATCGCCCCTTCCCCTGCCACGCCCCGTCGACTGCGGAGAACAGCCGGTCGAGCTGCCCCGGCGTGATGGCCGACGAAGGCTCGACCGCCACCGCCGACTCCCCGCACTGCCGGACCAGCAGCCCCGCCTGCCGGCAGCGCGCTACGAACCCGGCCGCGCCCGGTTGACCGAGGCGGAGGGTCAATACCAGCCCGGCGCCTGCCACCGCGCCGCCGTGCCTGCCGGCCAGCTCCTCCAAACCGCTGCGCAGCCGAGCGGCCAGCTCGCGGATAACGTCGAGCCAGCCCGCTTCCAGCCGCGTGAGCCAGCCCTGCGCAACCGCGCTCCCGGCCAGGCTCCCGCCGTTTCCGCTATCCGGCCAGCGCCACTCCGAGCTGCCTGCCACCACCGCCCCGAACGGCAGCCCGACGGCCAGCCCGCGGCCCAGCGCGATGATGTCGGGCCGCGCGTCCAGCAGTTCGGACGCCAGCATCCGACCACTCATCCCGGGCGCAATACCGGTCTCGTCCGACACCAGCAGCCAGCCGCGGTCACGGCACAGCCGGGCCGCGTACCCGGCCCGGCCATCGAACGGGTGAACCACCAGGCAGCCGGTTCCGGACGGGAACTCCGGTTCCGGGTCCGCGCTCGCGGCCAGCCAGCCCACGCCCGACCCGGGTCCGTGCAGGCGAGCCAACCGGAGCGCCTGGGCCAGCGCCTCGCGGCCCGAGTCGCACAGCCGAACACGCCGGTTGGTGCCGCCCGGGACTACCTCGGCCAGCTTCCGCATCAACTCGACCCGGACCGGGAACTCGACTCCCTCGCCGGCAACGGACAGGTCGCTGAGACCGCGGGTCTCCAGCGCCGGCGAGGGGTTATGCCCCAGGGGCAGCAGGCCGCCGGTCGCGCAATCCAGCAGGACGGTGCCGTCGGTCAACGTCAACTCACAGCCCCGGGCCGCGCGCAGGAACAGCGGCGGGGCCGCGCCCGGCGCCAATGGCCCGTTGCGGGCGAACGCGAGCGCGAGTTCGTCCCCGCCCGGTCCCGGCCGTCCGCTTTTCATTGTCCAGCATAGACCGGACTCCGGCCCCGGTCAACCGCGCGGGACTTGACAGCGCGCCGCAACCGCCCTATCCTGCCTCGCACCGCGAAAGGAGGAACCGATGAAGAATACCGTGCTCGTCGCCCTGGTCGCGGCCCTTGCCGCTCCCGCGATCGCCGACACCACCTGGGTCACGGTCGGCTCGCCCGTCACCGCCAACTCCATTCCCTTCTGGGGCAACG